>DYEN01000107.1 GCA_020725705.1 Anaerolinea sp. | reverse complement strand
CCACCACCAAACCGACAACCGGCCCCAGCAGCAGACCGCTTCCATTCTCACTGACTTCGGCGGCGAGCCAAATCGCTGCGATGGCAAAAACCAGCAGCCCGATCGCCATCGTCACCGTCCAGCGTGAGGTCATAGCAGCCCTCGCACAATACCTGTTTCCGTTTACAGATACCCACAATCATACACCAGCTTGCTGTGGTTGCACGCGACCGGGCCGCGCCGCAGACTTACCGGGGCATGTCCGACATGGCCCGCTCGTCCGGGGGAACCCACGCGCCAACGCGAAACGGCACCGGCTCGGCTTCGAGGACACGCCCATCGTCGAGCGTCACCCCG
This sequence comes from Anaerolinea sp., assembly GCA_020725705.1. Classification (GTDB taxonomy): domain Bacteria; phylum Chloroflexota; class Anaerolineae; order Aggregatilineales; family Aggregatilineaceae; genus DYGX01. Next base: position 1,696 of record DYEN01000107.1, on the reverse strand, counting down.
GCCGTGAGGGTATGCTCGCCCGGCTCCAGCACCCACCACGCGTCAAACGGGGCGGACTCGACAGCCGCGACCGGCTCGCCATCGATCCGGTAGACGACGCGCTGCGCGCCGGCCGGCACCGCGATCCGCAGGCGGATGCGCTGCGTCTCGGCAGGGACCAGCGGCGTCAGGCGATAGACGGTGTAGGGATCGGGCGCCAGCAGGCGAACCGGCGCTTCATCCCCGGCCAGCACGTGCACATCAACCGGCGGCTGAGGCAGCCCGTGGCGGCGCGCCCAGTCCTGCGCTTCGGGCGGTAGCACCAGATACACCCGCTCAACACGCTCGGCCAGGGGGGTTCGCTCGTCGGCCAGCAGGCCGGTGCGCCGGTCGATGACAAACGGGCGGTGCAACGTATCGGGCCGGGTGGGGACCGTGCCCTCGATGAACCATTCCCAGCGCGTCTTGGGGCAGTAGGCGGTGGGCAGCAGGCCGCTGGTCGCGCAGACCTCAGCGCGCACCAGCCCGTCCGGGACGGCGAACGCCAGCCTGGGCTGGCCGATCAGCACGCGCCGCATCACCTCGTGCCAGATCGGACCCGCCCCGCTGACCCCGCTGACCTCAACCATCGGTGTGTTGTCCGCGTTGCCGACCCACACGCCAACAACCAGGTTCGGCGTGTAGCCCACCGTCCAGTTGTCGCGGTAATCGGTCGTCGTGCCGGTCTTGGCTGCGGCAGGCCGTCCGATGTTGAGCGGGCTGGCCGGGCCAAAGGACGGGATGCGCGCCTCGTTGTCACTCAGGATGTCGGTGATCAGAAAAGCGACGCGCGGGTCGATGACCGGATCGGCGGGCGCGGGCGGCGTCCACTCGTACAGCACCGTGCCGTCGCGCGCCCGTACGGACAGCAGGTAGACCGGCTCGACGCGATAGCCGCCGTTCGCCAGCGCCCCATAGGCTGCCACCAGATCGAGCAGGCGCACCTCGCCCCCACCCAGGGTCAGCGACAGGTCGTAGCGGCCTGGATCGGTCAGGGTCGTGATTCCCAGGCGCATCAGCAGCTGGATCAGACTATCGACGCCGATGTGATCGAGCGCGACCACCGCCGGGATGTTGTACGAGGACGCCAGCGCCTCGCGCACCAGCACCGGGCCATGCTCCACCAGCCCGAAGTTGGCCGGGGTGTAGCTCTCCAGGCGGCGCGTGACAAACGGGGTGCGCACGTCGAGGATCATCGTGGCGGGGGTCCAGGGGGCGTCGCGCTGGGGGTCAAACGCAGCGGCGTAGGTGAACGGTTTGAGCGCCGAGCCAGGCTGGCGCGGGGCCAGCGCCGCGTTGACCGCGCCATCGATCCGCTCGTCGAAATAATCCGGGCTGCCGACCATCGCCAGAATGTGGCCGGTGTGCGGGTCCAGCGCGACAACGCCGGCGTTGCGCGCGTTGTGCGGGGGAACCCCGGCCGGGGGATGGTTGAGCCAGTCCAGGTGGCGGCGCACCGCGCCCTGCGCGGCGTTCTGCCAGTCAAGATCGAGAGTGGTGATGACTTCCAGCCCACCTTCATACAGCGCCTGCGGAAAGCGTCGCTGAAGCTGCGTCCAGACGGCGGCAACGAAGTGCGGCGCCTCAATAGGATAGGGCACGGCGGCATATTGCAGCGTCTCGCTATAGGCGCGGTCGGCCTCGGCCTGGGTGATGTAGCCGTGCCGCGCCATCAGGT
>DYEN01000106.1 GCA_020725705.1 Anaerolinea sp. | reverse complement strand
TCGTAGACGGTGTGCAGGGCCTCGCTGGTCTGCGCGTACAGCGCGGTGTTGCTCCCGCCGCGGATGAACGCGGCGAACGCTTCGCCATCCACGTAAACGGATGCCTTACCCTGCGCCAGCACCCGCTCAAGATACAGGGCGCCTTGTTCGAAGACCTGGTTCGATGGCTGGCGTCGGACGGCCTCGCGGGCGGCGGCTGCGGCTTCGGGGTAGTCATCGTGGCCGTACGCCACCAGCGCGACATAGAAGTGTTCGAGCGCGTCCTCGCGCGGGGAGGCGCGCAGGGCCTCGTACCCGGCGGTGTTATAGGCGTGCCAGAGGCTGTCCAGCGCCATATCCCTTGCTTTCTACTTGACCGGGCGATGGGGCGAGATGAACATCGCGCCCGGCGCGAGGCGATCCCCGCGCCGGGCGCCGTAGAGGTATTATACGCGATCGCGCCGGCAACGGGGATCTAGTGGGGCGACGGTTCCGTTTCCGGGCAGCCGGCAAGCTCGCGCACACGCCGCCGCGCCGTCTCGTGGTCGCAGGCCGACTCGATCAAGGTATCCAGCTCGGCCAGAAAATCGTGTGGGGAATTGCCGTTTTGCACGCTGACAAGCTGCACGATGTCCGGATGGACGGTGGGGACCTGGGTCTCATCGCCGGTGAACAGCTCTTCGTGCAGCTTCTCGCCAGGGCGCGGGCCGGTGAAACTGATCGGGATGTCGATATACGGGCGCAAGCCGTGCAGGCGGATCATCCGCTCGGCCAGCTCGACAATCCGCACGACCTCGCCCATGCGCAGCATGAACAGGTCCGCGCCCTGGGTCAGACAGGCCGCGTGAATGACCAGGTTGACGGCTTCCGGGATGGTCATGAAGTAGCGCGTCATCTCCGGGTCGGTCACGGTAACGGGGCCGCCTGCCGCGATCTGGCGCTCGAAAGTTGGCACGACGCTTCCCCGGCTGCCCAGCACGTTCCCAAAGCGCACCGCGGTGAACAGCGTGGCATTGTCGCAGCGCTGCGCCAACGCGTAGATCATCTTCTCGCAGATCCGCTTGCTGGCGCCCATGATGCTGGCGGGGTGCACGGCTTTGTCGGTGGAGATCAGGACGAAACGCTCGGCGCGATAGGCGCAGGCCAGCTCGGCTACCAGCCGCGTCCCGCCGATGTTGACGCGGATCGCCTCGCCGGGGTAACGCTCCAGCATAGGGACATGCTTGTACGCCGCGGAGTGGAAAATAAGCTGGGGGCGGTGGTCGGCGAACACCGGCTCCAGCATCTCGGCGTTGGTAATATCGACCAGGACCGGATGCAGCGCGTTGGCAACGCCCGGCTTGGCTGAAAGTTCGGTTATCAGGTCGTGCAGCCCGCTCTCGTTGTTGTCAACCATGATCAGTTTGCGGGGGGCGTACTGGAGCATCTGCCGGCACAGCTCGGAGCCGATCGAGCCGGCCGCGCCGGTGATCAGAACCGTTTTGCCCGTCACCGGCGTCACATCGACGCTCTCATGCCAGCCCACCGATGGCCGCCCCAGCAGGTCTTCGGGCCGGACCTCGCGCAGCAGCGGCGCGGTCGCCCGGCCGCGCAGCAGAGCCAGCACGTCGGGGATCAGGTTGATCCGGGCGCGGGTCTGCTCGCAGTACTGCAAAATGTCGCGAAACTCCGCGCCGCTGATGTTGTGGACGGCCACGACAATCAGCTCGATGTTGTGCTCCTCGACCAGGTCCGGGATATCCTGCCGGGTGCCCAGCACGCGGGTGCCCTCAAGGTACAAGCCCTGCTTGGCGGGGTCGTCGTCCACAAACCCGACGACGTCATACTGCTCCTGGGCAGTTGCAGGCCGGTGTTTGAGGCGCATGGCCGTGATGTGACCGGCCTCGCCGGCACCGACGATCAGCACGCGTTTCTTGAGCGGCTGCTGGGGGAATTCCTGCCTCTAGACCGCTCGCCAGCGCCATTCCAGCCCGCTGATCAACCGCGAGCGATAGCGCACGGCGACAAAACCGGTCAGCGCCAGGATATGGCTGACCAGCACGACGCTGAGCGGGATCGGGCGCGGGCGCATCAGGAAGTCAGCAGCGCCAACGATGACCGTAACGGCGATCACGGCCCGAACGATGACCGCGACGTCGTGGCCGCTGGTGCGGCTCCAGATGCGGTGATAAGCGCCAGACAGGTAGAGTGCTGCCAGCATGGCAGCGAGGGCGAAGAGAAAGAAGGTGAGGCTTGCCGCCTCGATGCGGTGATAGAACGAAACGGTGCGCACCGAGTAGGCGGCCATATAGGCGGTAGCAAGAATGAGCGCATCGCTGGTAGCCAGAGGCGCGATGCGCTTGACGCCACAAGCGTAGCGCCGCCAACGCGATCTTTGTGACTCCCGGCCCGACATGCAACCCCCTCTGAATTCTCAATCATGTGAGTTCCCCAGGCTCACAGTGTTTGTTAGTATATGCTAAAATAGCATGCCGCGTAGCAGGAGTTTAGTCCTGTTGGCGATTTTTCATAGTTTTTTCAGCTTGATCGTGGACAGCGCCATCCGTGTACCCCACCTGCAGCGAACACGCTAGCAAACACGCTAAAGGAGCAGAATATTCAGGCGGACAAATAGGACTTAGTGCGTGAAAATGACGTCGACGGTTTGGTCGGTGGTGAGGCTGAACCGAAACTCGAGAATCGGCTGATCCAGCGTGTAACTGTTTGTCGGCCCAGGCGAGACATGGACAACCTGTGCTCCCGGTGGTAGCCGGAGCTGGACGTCGACCTGCTCGGCGATCGTGCCCGGCTGCTTCTGAATCAACAGACGATAGCGACGGTACGGTCCGATGCTCTCGACAAGCTGTGGCGTCCGG
>DYEN01000105.1 GCA_020725705.1 Anaerolinea sp. | reverse complement strand
TGCGCCGCGCCTTCCTGGAACGACTCACATGCATACCGCTGCGCTGTAGCGGCGTCCCCCTTGAGCAGGGCTTCCATGAAGCTCTCGCTCACATCCGCCGACTCGCTGCTGCAGGCCGCCAGCAGCGGCACAACCAACAGCGCAAGCACCATCAAGCCGAAAGACTTCTTCATAACGCAGTCTCCTGATGCAGGCCACGTACCGGGCCACGCCTTGCTCATCAACCAGCATGCAACGGGACTGATAATACTGCTTTGTGCAAGGCGGCGCAATAGCCCGGGTCCCTCACGCCCGCTGATCGCCGGTCCCGGGCGCAGCCGGCGAGGCACGCTCGCCCACGTGTGCGGCCAGCGGGTCGTGCAGGATGGTGTACAGGCGCCGCGCTTCTGCGTAGAACCGCTCGGCGGCTTCTGACCGGTCCACGTCGCGGGCCAGATCGCCCTGCACAGCAGCGGCATCCGCCAGCCCCTTTTTGTAGTCCATGCGCCGGGCCATTTCGTAGGCTTCGGCGGCCAGCGCCAGCGCCTGCTCGGCGCGGCCTGTTCGCCGGTAGACGGACGCCAGCCGAGCCAGCGTGCGGACGATGTTTTCCTGATCGCCCCATGCGCGGCTCTTCTGCAGCGCGGCCTGATAGAGCGCCTCGGCCTCGTCGTCGCGGTTGAGCGCCTCAAGCGTGGCGCCCATTTCGCTTTGGAAGACGGCCTGCCAGCGCTCATCACCGATCGCGACGGCGGCAGCGATGGCCTGCTTGTGCAGCGTGCGGGCGGTGTCGTAATCGCCGAGCTGGTAGTACGTGCGCGCCAGGTTGTTGGTCTGGACGGCGATCATCAACGTGTCATCGAGCGCGCGGCTGATCTTGAGCGCCTCTTCGAGCATGTTGATCGCCGTGCGCGGCTGGCCGGTGAGCGAGTAGAACCAGCCCAGGTTGCCCAGGCGCAGGCTTTCGGCACGCAGATCGCCGCTGTTGCGCGCGATCTGGATCGACTCTTCGTAGAAGGCTTTGGCCGTGTCCACATCGCCCAGATCGGTGTAGAGCGTGGCCGCGTTCGAGAGCACCAGGCCGCGGGTGGGCGGGTGGTTGAAGTTGTTCAGCAGCACCAAGGCGCGCTCGTACTCGCTCAGCGCCGCTTTGAAGTCACCGCTTTCTTTGCGGGCGCGTGCAATATCGCAGCGCAGTTGCGCTTCCTGGATCGGATCGTCGCCCGCTAGCAGATCGAGCGCCGCCTGCCAGTGTTCGAGCGCCTGCGCCCGCTGGCCCTGTTCCAGAGCCAGATTGCCCAGCAGGTGCAGGGCGTTGGCCTGGCGGGTGGTGTCCTGCGCGGCGCGGGCGAGCGCCAGGGCCTGCCGAGTGACCTCTTGGGCGCGCTTGAGGTCGTGCTGGCGTGTGTAGATATTGCCCAGCGTCAACAGCACCTGTATCTGCTCGGCAGGCTTTTGCAGCGCGCCGCTCTCGTACAGGGCGAGCGCCTCGTTCAGAAAGCGCGCGGCGCGCTGCAAGTCGCCGGTGGTGTGCGCGGCCATACCCAGGCGGGTCAGGGCGTTCGCTTCCAGCGCCACGTTCTCCGAGCTGCGCGCCTGAGCCAGCGCGCGCGTGGCGTATTCCTCGGCCTGGGCGCTGTTGCCGCTGAGCTGGTAGGCCAGGCTCAGATCGAGCGCGCTGTTCATGAAGAACTCGGCCGGCTGGTTGCCCAGGCGCAGCGCCAGGTTTTCGGCAGTCTGATAATACTCGATGGCGCGGGTGTAATTTCGGTTCTCAATCTCCAGTTCGGCCAGGGTGCGCAGCCAGCGGATGTGCTGCTCGTTCTGGCCGGTCTGCTGGGCGAGTTGTAGAGCCTGTTTGAACATGCGCTGAGCCGCCGCGCGATCGCCCGCCGCCAGCGTGGCCTCGGCCAGCATCCCCAGCGTGCGCGCCATAACCTGGGGCTGGTTGCTGCGCTGCGCCACGCTCACGGCTTCCTTAAGCAGGTGCTGGGCATAGCTGGGGTTGTCCTGGTTGAGATAGTCTTTGGCCAGGTTTTCCAGCGTCAGCGCCAGCACGCCCGGCTCGCCGACCTGCCGCGCCTCGTCGAGCGCCTGCTGGTGATAGGTCTGCGCCGTGCCCCATTCGCCCTGCTGCGCGTAGAACGAGCCGAGGTTGTTCAGCGCGCGGGTCAGCGCGCGCCGATCGTTGAGCTTGCGCGCAACGGCCAGCGCCTCGTCCAGCACAGGACGCGCGGCCTCGAAATCGCGCCGGGCGACGTGGGCCGCGCCGATGCCGCTCAGAAAATGTTCCTCACTGTGCAGGTCGGCGTGTTCTCGCGCGTGAGCCAGCCCGCGCCGGTAGAGGTCGAGCGCCGTATCGTAATAGCCTTGCTCCAGCGCGGTTGCCGCTGTTTCCAGCAGCTCATTCGCTGCCCGTTGCTCAGGCGCAATCGGTGCCGGCGCATGGTGGGGTTTCCCATCGCCCAGAAGTCGACTGAGAAATTTCTGCATGCCGTTTCCTTCGTTCTGTCACACAACCCGGCTGGATGCTCTTATCTCCGGCGTCACAGCAGGCGCATCAGCAGGGGGACGAGCATCTCGCGCGCGCTCAGCCCGCCGTGGCAGCTAGGCGCCCCCGGATGTTTTTCAGAGAGACCGACGCCCTGACGTGCGATCACGGTCAGATCGCCGAGCCGGGCGGCTGTTTCGGGATGAGGCGGATCCGGTCCGAACAGACCGGCCGCCTGCGCATCTGCCGGGCACAGGCTGGCGAACTGGTGCGGCATCCGCTCGCGCAGGTAGCCCGCCACCTGCGCGCGGTAGCCCTCGCGCAGATAGAGATGGCGGAAGCGTGTCTCGCCGCCCGGCGCGCAGCGCAGCGCCTCGATCAGCGGCGCGTGGTCGGAGATGGGCACGTAGGTTGTGATCTCGGCGTGGCCGTGATCGGCCACCAGCACAAACAGCGTCCGCCCGTCTGCCACACCCTCGGCGGCGAGCACGGCGCGCAGGTCTTCGAGCTGCCGCGCAATCTCGGCCAGCGCCTGCTCGGTCGCCGTGCCGTGCAGATGGGCGATGGAGTCCACGGCGTCCCAGTAGACGTTGACAAAGCAGCGCTGGTGCCGGGTCTGGCGCAGCAGGTTGCGCAGGTTGACCCACAGATCGGTGTAGCCGGAGTGGGGCACCACGTGCTGCACGCCTCGATGAACCAACCGCGACAGCCCGGAGCCGAGCAGATCTTTTTGCAGCAGCAGATAGCTAGGGATGCGATGCGCGTTGAGCGCCTCGCCCAGCGTCTGGAGCGGCAAAAACGCCCCGAAATCCAGCCCCCAGTCTTCGAGCACATCCACGCGGTGCCGCCCGCTGACCGGCGCGTAATACAGCATGCTCACCAGCATGCTGAACTCGCGCAGGAAGACGCGGGTGCCGACCATGCCCGTGGCGATCGGGCTGCTTCCGGTCCAGATCGCCGGAAGCGCGGCGGCGGTGGTGCTCGGCGCGATTGAGGTCAGTGGCGTGAGCGTGCCGTCGGCGGTCAGGTCGGCGATGAGCTGCGCGAAGTGCCCATCTGCGGCGATCAGCTCTTGCAGCAGCCGCCAACCGAGGCCGTCGCTGATGAACAGCACGACCCGCTGGACCCTGCCCTGCAGCGGCTCCCACAACGCCGGGTCAAGCGGTGCTGTTCCCAGCCGGCCGGCGAGCTGCCCCCCGTTTAGCAGGCGAACGACCGTGTGCGCCAGGTTGCGGATCGACAGTCCGTCGTAGTAGGGAAAGACGATCTCGCCCGCCCAGGGCGCGTCGATCGATAGCGGCTTGTGCTCGAGAATACGACGTTCCAGGCTGCTCGCCAGGGCATCAGGCATCAGGTCTCCTTGTGGGGCTTGCGCGCCGCGGTCTGCTGCGGCTCATTATACCGCATCCTGGCGGGGTCGCAGCAGACCGCACAGCAAAACCGGGGGCGGATATCCGCCCCCGGCTGGCGCTCGCGGTGCTGGCGCGGGTTTGGATTAGGGGTAAATGCCCCGCGTCCGCGTCGCCTCGCCCACGCGCTTGATCGCGGTGATCTGGGCGGCGGTGCGCATATCGACGTGATACTGCTCGGCGGTGTTGACCACCTCGTCGAACGCCTTGATCAGCACGCGGCGTAGCTGGCGGTTGACCTCTTCCACATCCCAGAAGAACGACTGCAACCCCTGCACCCACTCGAAATAGGACACGGTCACACCGCCGGCGTTCGCCAGAATATCGGGGATGACGAGCACGCCCTTGTCGTTGAGAATATCGTCTGCCTCGGGCGTGGTTGGGCCGTTCGCGCCTTCGACGATCATGCTGGCCTTGATGTTGTGCGCGTTGTGTTCCGTGATCTGGTTTTCGGTAGCGCAGGGGGCCAGCACGTCGCACTCCAACGCGAGCAGTTCCTCATTGGTGATCGGATCGGCTTCGGTGTAGCCTTCCAGCAGGCCGTGCCGGTTCTTGGCCGTGTGAGCCATCACGTCGTCGATATTCAGCCCCTTCTCGTTGTAGTAACCGCCGGTGATGTCGCTGATGGCGATCACTTTGTAACCGAGATCGTAGGCGTGCTTGGCCGCCCACGAGCCGACGTTGCCGAAGCCCTGGATGACGAGCCGGATCTTCGAGGGATCGTCCTGGCCGCGGCGCCGCAGCGCCTCGTCCATGCAGATGATCACGCCGCGCCCGGTGGCTTCCTGGCGCCCCTCGCTGCCGCCGATGTTGAGCGGCTTGCCTGTGACAACCGCCGGCACCGAATAGCCGACCGTCATGCTGTAGGTGTCCATGATCCACGCCATCGTCTGGGCATTGGTACCCATGTCGGGGGCGGGGATGTCGCTATGCGGGCTGATGATGATGCTGATCTCGGCAGCGTAGCGGCGGGTCAGTCGCTCCAGCTCGTTCTGGCTCAGCTTATACGGGTCGCAGATCACCCCGCCCTTGGCGCCGCCGTACGGCAGGTTGACCAGCGCGCACTTCCAGGTCATCC
>DYEN01000104.1 GCA_020725705.1 Anaerolinea sp. | reverse complement strand
GAGATCATCGATCTCACTCTCAGCGCGCTCGGCCCCGATTATGCGCATCAGGTGCGCCAGTGGCACGAAATGTATCAGAGCGTAGTCGAAACCTACACCGCCACGCGCCTGAACCGCCGCGAGAAGCTCGCCGCCTTCAGCCGCCATTTTAGCTCGCTGTTTATCGACAAGCACCCCGCCTATCCCCTGTTCCGCCACTGGGAATCGGTTGTCGAGCAGCTTCCGCAAGACGAACCGGAGCCGGCGCCGCACCCCGCGACGCGCGCTGCCGCTGCTGCCCCGCCCTCGCTCGAAGAAGGCGAGGAACTGACCTTCTTGCTGGACGACGAGCAGACAGCGGAGCCGGTCCCCCAGGCAGCCCTGCGCGAGCGGACGGCACGCGACGACCTGCCCTGGAACTGGATCATCGGCGGGGCGCTGATCGTGCTGCTGGCGATCGGCAGCGCGGCCGTGCTGCGCGCGATGCAAAACGAAGACCTGCCGGAACGTCTGGCGGGCAGTTCCGCCGGACAGCGTTCGCCCACGGCCACGCAACTCGTGCCGACTAGCACGCTGGCCGAAGCCGCCGCGATCGCCGCCGAGACGGATACGCCTGCGCAGCCCCCGACCGAGCCGGTCCCAACCGCCACTCCCAGCCCGGCGCCCAGCGACACGCCACAGCCGACACCGACACTGTTCCTGACCAGCACGCCCGCGCCGCCGCGTGCCGTCGCCGCCGCCCCACTGAGCGACGCGCCCACCAACACCAGCGTGCTCGATGCTCTGGGTGCGATCGACGAGGACGAGCGCCCCTGGCCGGAGACGGTCTTCTCAAGCGGGCCGGGCGGCGTCTGGCAGCTTGCGACCGGAGCCGGATCGGCAGGGGAGACCACCATCACGCTTGACCCAGGGATGCTAGGCCGGCTGTTTGGTCCGGGTGTGGCGAGCACGCTGACCAGCGCCCGCGCGGTGCTGGAGCTGGTCGCCTATGACGAGGGCGAGCTGGCCGATGGCGATGTGAGCTTCGGACTAGGGGCACTCAATGCCAGCGGGCAGAGCGCAATCGGCATAGTCCAGTTCAAAGAACCCGCCCTGATCGCGATGGGCATGAATCAAAACGGGACCTTCCGCGCGCGCAGCGAAGCGCCGCTTAATGCCCCGCAGATCGAGCTATCGCTGCGCCGAGTCAACGCAAACACGCTGGGGTTCTACATCAATGACCGGCTGCT
>DYEN01000103.1 GCA_020725705.1 Anaerolinea sp. | reverse complement strand
CCCGGCGGCGTCTGGCGTGCCCGGCCGGCAGGTGTGGAATTGCGCAGCGTGAGGAGGAGCTATGATCGACAGCCTGGCCGCCACCGCCGCCGATCACCTGCGGCGGCTGTGCGTGGACCTGCCCACCCGGCGCGTCGGCAGCGCCGGGAATCGGGCCGCGACGGAATATTTCGCGTCGGTCGCGGCGTCGCACGGCTTCACGATTGAACAGCCGGAATTTGAGTGTATGGACTGGCAGTCGGACGGCGCGTCCCTGGTTGCGGGCGGCGGTTCGTTTGAGGTGCACGCCGGCCCGTATTCGCCCGGCTGCGACGTGACCGGGTCGCTGCGTGTGGTCGAGGCGGTGGAGCAACTGGAGGGCGCCGATCTGTCGGACGCGATCGTGTTGTTGCGCGGTGCCATCGCGCGCGAGCAATTGATGCCGAAGAACTTCCCGTTCTACAACCCGGACGAACACCGCCGCATCATCGCGGCGCTGGAGTCCGCCCGGCCGCGCGCGATCGTCGCGGCGACCGAGCGCGATCCCGCTATGGCCGGCGCGCTGTACCCCTTCCCGCTGATCGAGGACGGCGACTTCGACCTCCCATCCGCCTACATGACCGCCGAAGAAGGGGCACAGCTGGCGGCGCTGGACGGGCAGACCGTGTCGCTGGCGATCCGCGCGCAGCGCATCCCGTCGGTAGGCTGCAACACCATCGCCCGGCGAGGGCCATCGGGCGGCCAGCGGATCGTGTTCTTTGCGCATATCGATGCCAAGTCCGGCACGCCCGGCGCGATCGATGACGCGGCCGGCGTGACCGTGCTGCTGTTGCTGGCCGGGCTGCTCGCCGGGTATCAGGGGGCGTGGAGATCGAGCTGGTGGCGCTCAACGGCGAGGACTACTATTCGGCCCCCGGCGAGCAACTCTATCTGACGCAAAACGCGGATCGCTTCGGGTCTGTGGCGCTGGGGATCAACCTGGACGGTCTCGGCTACCGGCGCGGGCGCATCGCCTACTCGCTCTACGAGTGCCCGCCCGATCTGGCCGCCACCGTGCGGGACGTGTTCGGTGCGCGCGAGGGGTTCGTCGAGGGCGAAGCGTGGTATCAGGGCGATCACATGCTGTTCGTGCTCAACGGGCGGCCCGCGCTGGCGCTGACGTCCGAGCTGGTGGCAGAGCTGATGGCGGAGATCATTCATACCCCGCACGACACGGTTGAGGTGGTCGATCCGGTGCGGCTCGCGCAGACGGCGCTGGCTCTGCGCGAGCTGCTGCTGCGCCTGGATGCCACGCTCGCGCCGGGCCGGGCTTAACCGGCTGCCGGGGTTGATTCAACCGAGCGGGGCGGCTCACCCGAGAGCAGAGCCGCCCCGCTTTTTGCTGGCAGGCAAACCGTCGCGGCGCCTACGGCAGGTTGACCGGGCAGCGGCCCGCAGCCGTCTCGCAGGTGGCGATCGTCTGGCCGCCGTACAGCACATCGAACGTGCCGGCGGTCCAGAAGATCAGCTCGTTGTCGCTCAGCCAGCCCTGGCGCGCGTCGCCGCATTCCGGCGGGGCGGGCTGCTCCGGCAGATTGAAGCCCCAGATCATCAGGCAGCCGATCGGCTTGAACGCGTTCAGGGGCGAGGCCAGGAAGGGCGTGTTCCAGACTGTCGCCGGGATGGTGCGCCCCGCGCCCTGGAAGGCCAGCGGCGTCAGGTCCAGTTCCTGGCCGGACGTATTTTGCAGCGTGAAGACCGGCACGCCGGCGTCGTAGATCAGCAGCAGATCTTGCTCGCCCGGCGTGACGGGGACGGCCGGGCCGAGCGCGTCCGGGTTGGGCTGCCATTGCGGGGCGCGTTCGTGGGCGGCGGTGCTTGCCACCGCCACCAGACCCGCGCCGCTGGGCCGCAGGAGGTACACATCGAAGTTCCCCGCGCGGTCTGAGCTAAAAGCCAGCCACTCGCCGTCGGGCGACCACCCCACCGACTCGACGCTGCGCCCGTCCGCCGTGTACACGATCCGGTCGGTGCCATCGGCGCGCACACTGGCCAGCTCGCTGCTGGTAGTCGTTCCCGCGCTCGACGTGATCACATACGCCAGCCGTGACGCATCCGGCGCCCAGGCGAAGCCGGTCACGTTGTTCCCGTCGGCAGACAGGCGGACGGGGAGCGCAGCGCTTTCGAAGGCGAACACGCGGTAGAGGGCCTGCCGGCCATCTTGCTCGCTGAGATAGGCGATCTCGCCGCCGCGTGGCGACCAGGCCGGCTGCGCATCGACGCCGGGGCCGGTGCCCAGGCTGCGCGGGGTCGCGCCGTTGGACGCCATGATGAAGATGTCCGGTTCGCCGTTCCGGTCGGAGACGAACGCGATCTGCGTGCCGTCCGCCGACCAGGCGGGCTGGCTGTCGGCGGCGGGATGGTTGGTCAGGTTGGTCAGGCCGCTGCCATCGACGTTGACTGCGTAGATCTCTAGGTTGCCGTCGCGGTCCGAGACGAACGCCAGGCGGGTGCTGTCCGGCGCCCAGGTGGGCGCGGTGTTGGTCGCCTCGGTCGTGTGCGTGAGCTGGAGCAGATTCTCGCCGCTCGCATCGATCAGATAAAGCTGCTGCGCGTCGTAGAACGCGATGCGCGAGCCGTCCGGCGACCAGACGAAGCCCAAAACGTTGACCTCGTCCGGGCTAACGCGCACCGGGTTCGACCCGTCTGCTGAGGCGATGACCAGCTCTGCCGGTGGGGCGGTCTGCCCCGGGGCGGCGATTGCCTGGCGCAGGTACGCGATCCGGCCTGTGTCGGCGGCGGGAGCGGGTCCGGCGGCCAGCGGCCCACTGGCGAACGGCCACGGTTCTAGCCAGTACACGCCTGCGTTCCCCTCGGCGGTGAAACCGGTCTGTCCGGTCCAGCGGCGGACCTGCCACCAGTTGAGGTTCTCCGCGCAGGTTGGCCCGGCGACGACCGTGACGATCTCGCCGTCGGCCAGCACGCCGAGTGCCACGGCACCGGCGGTGGCGCCGGCCCGCAGGTTGTTGCCGATCCCGTTGCCGGGCACCACGCGGGCGGTCTGCCCGGCAATCAGGCGTGGGGCGGGCGCGTCACCGCAGGGCGCCTGGGCGCGGGCCGGTGTATGTGCCGGCAAGGTAAGCGCCAGCGCCAGCACGATCATCAGCACGGCGAGCGCCGGCTTGAGATACCGCTTATCGGTGTGACTCATGATGTCTCTCCTGCTCGGTTCGAGGTCGTGGAATGAAACGTGATGCTGGAGAGATTGTAGTGCAAGCGTGCCCCGCTGCTCCACTCCAAACCGGTT
>DYEN01000102.1 GCA_020725705.1 Anaerolinea sp. | reverse complement strand
CTCAAGCCGGTGCCACTCGCCTTCCGTGCCACGCCACCCCAGCGCGAACGCCCCGTAGATTTTGCGGCGCAGGCCGGTCGTGCGGTCGCGAATCATCGCCAGGTCCGGGATCAACGCCACAAACATGAACAGCGTGCTGCCGATCATGTAGGTGGTGATCGCGGTCGCGTCCCACAGCAGCGCGGAACGGAAGTTCGGCCACAGCTCCCGCTGGTTCGGGATGGGGAACATATAGTAGATCTTCCACAGGCGCCCGAGGTGGATCAGCGGGAAGAGTGCCGCCATCGCCAAACCGAACAGCGTCACCGTCTCCGCCGCGCGGGCAATCGGACGGCGGAAATCGTAGCGCATCAGGCGCAGCGCCGCCGAGATGAACGTCCCCGCGTGGCCGATACCGATGAAGTAGACCAGGTTGACGATATACGGCCCCCACATCACCGACCGGTTCAGACCGGTGATCCCAAGCCCGTAGACCATCTGGATCACCCACGTGGTGAACAGCGCCAGCACCATACCGCCCAACCCGACGACCAGCAACCAGAAAACCGGACCGGTGCGGCGCATGGCGGCGAGCATCAGCGCGTTCGTTTCCGCAGGGGGGCGCGGGTCGAGCAGCAGATGCTCGTCGCGGTGATGCGCCATCTGCTGCGCCAGCACCTCGTCTTCGGGAACCGGCGGCTCCCAGAAGGGAGCGTTTTCGGTCCTAGTCTCCAACATGCGTTTCACCGCCTTTCAGGTAGTAAACCGCGGGTTCGGTACCCAGGTGCTCCAGCAGTTTGAACTGCCGGTTGTGCGGAACCATCCTGGCTACCCGGCTCTCCGGATCGTACTTGTCGCCGAAAATCAGCGCGTCCGACGGGCACGCCTGCACACACGCCGGCTGGACCTCGCCGTCGGCAATCGGCCGCCCCTCGGCGTTGGCCGTCTCGGCAACACGCCGGATGCGCTGGATGCAGAAAGTGCATTTTTCCATCACGCCCGCGCTGCGCACGGTGACGTCCGGGTTAAGCTGCTGCTCAAGCGGTGCGTCGAACTCGGGCGCGCGATAGTTGAAATAGCGCACCTTGTAGGGGCAGTTGTTGCCGCAGTAGCGCGTGCCGACGCAGCGGTTATAGACCTGGATGTTCAGGTTTTCCTGCTCGCTGTGATACGACGCGTACGTCGGGCAAACCGGCTCGCATGGCGCGCTGCCGCATTGCTGGCAGAAAACCGGCAGAAACTTCGCCTTGACGTTCGGGAACTCGCCTTCCCAATACCGCTCAATCCGGATCCAGTGCATTCCCCGGCCACGCAGCACTTCCCCTTCGCTGGCGATCGGGACGTTGTTCTCAGCGTGGCAGGCCACCACACACGCCTGGCAGCCGGTGCACTTGTCAAGATCGACGATCATGGTCCATTTGTGTTCAGCCATTACCGCGGCTCCTCTTCCGTAAGCGTATCTGCTCGCTTCCTCGATCGGGCAGTCTCGAATCTTGTTTGCGCCGCATAGGTGCACACCTCCGGCTAGATCGGCGGATGAGCATCAGCCGCTTCTTCGATGGTGGTCTCGAAGCGAGCCAGTGGCTTCTGTTCGCCGGTGCGCTCGATCTTCACGCGCACATTTGACCACATCAGGTTCGCGCCGTTATCCCCAGGCTCGCCGCCAAGCAGCCGTACCGGGTTGGCGCCCCGGTCGCGCGCATAGCGTCCGGAGTCCGTATGCCCCTGCCCCAGCGGAAGCGCGATCGTGTCCGGACGGATCGCCGGGTAGACGTAGGCCGGCGCCTCGACCGTGCCAAACGGTGACGTCACACGCACCACATCCCCGTTCTGGATCCCCAGTTCGTCCGCCGTGAGCGGGTTCAGTTCCACCCAGGTCTGCCATGAGATCGTCGTCATCGGATCGGGCGAGCCTTGCAGCCAGGGCATGCTCGCCCCGCGCCCGTCACCCAGCAACGGGTT
>DYEN01000101.1 GCA_020725705.1 Anaerolinea sp. | reverse complement strand
CTTCTTCCTGGCCACGCTGGCCGGCGCACCCGCCCCTCTGACTCCCATCCAGTTACTGTGGCTCAACCTGCTCACCGACGGCGCGCCTGCGCTGGCGCTGGGAGTCGAGAAGGGCGACCCCGACATCATGGATCATCCACCCCGCCCGGTCAAAGAGCCGATCATTGATCGCGATATGCGGATTGGGATGCTCGTCCAGACTATCGTCAAGACGGCTGCCACCCTAACCGCGTTCGTGATCGGGCGCCATCTTGACCCGAATAGCTGGCAACTGGCCCATACAATGGCGTTTGTAACGCTGGCCTTCTCGGAACTGCTGCGCGCGTACACGGCGCGCTCGGAGCTGTACCTGCTGGTGCGGATCGGCATTTTCTCGAACAAGTACATGCAGTACGCGGTCGGGACGTCGATCATCTTGCTTCTGGCGGTACTGTACATCCCGTTCCTGCAGGAACTGTTCTCGACCGTGACTCTCAGCGCAGTCCACTGGCTGTATATGGCTCCGCTCATTATGCTGCCGGCGGTGCTGGCCGAGGTCACCAAAATCTATCTGCGCGCGCTACACCGGCGCGACGAAGCTCTGGCCGCGCACCCGGCGTAGGTATGCCCGGCGCCACACCCGGCCAGTTGCAGAGTACGAATCAGGCCATCCGAATCGACCGGGTGGCCTTTGTTTTCTTAAGTTTGAGGCCGAGCCACAAGGCCGGTGCCCATCGGAGAGGACGGGCCGAAAAAGCGAGCGTCGCGTGTGGGGAGACGCGACGCTCAAGCGGGTGGGGTGGTGGGATGTCTATTCAACACCACTACACATCTTAGTATATTTAACTACGGGATGCTTGTCAAGCAGCTAAAGGTAACATTTGCGAGATCAGCGCGATTTCAAGTAGTCTACCGTCACGGTGATTAGCTGAGGATCGACCTCATTCGCAGTGCGCGCGCCGGTAAACTGTCGCATTCTGTCATCGCCGCCTACGCGAACGCGCCAAGCATCCGCGTCGTACTCGGTTTCGAGAACATCGGCCCAGGCAACCGACCACTCCCGGCGCTGGCCGACCAGATGCAGCTTCCGGTCGGTGATGTAGAGTTTGCCCGAGTCAAGAAACTCGTCCTGGCCGGCGCGGAAGATCCAGGTCTGCGGCGCCGGGCGGATGAAGGACACCGCACGCAGGACAAGGAGCGCCGTCTCGCCCTGCACAATGAAAGGCGGGAGCGGGTCGAGGAGTACCGGGGCCAACCAGGAGAAATCGCCCTCGCTGGCCTGACGAACGCGCTGTCGCTGCACGAATCCTTGGGTGCTGAATTGCAGCGCCTGCGCCCCCTCGATCCAGGCCCCGCTCCCGAACACCAGTGACATATAGTAGTACCGCGGAGCGTGATTGATCTTGCGGTAGCGGATGCGCCAATGATCCGGATCAGTCGGATCAACATCCAGCTCGGCGACACTGCCGCAGTGTGCACATTTGATCACGGGTAGGGCGGTGCTCCGCACAAGACGCGCCTGCCCCGTCTCCAGGCTGATGGCGCCTTCTGAGTGGCAGAACAGACACCCCTGAACCGGGGGCAGCAAGCCAAGCGTGTCTTCGAGCACCATCTAGTGGCTCCGCGCGCAGGCTAGGTGCGCGCCTTCAGAAAGCCCATTCGCTCGCGAACCAGATCGAGCGTTGCATTCGCGACGATGCGCGCCCGCGCGGCTCCCTCGGCGAGCAAACCGTCGATGTAGCTGACGTCGCGGGTCAGTTCTTCATAGCGCGCCTGGATCGGCTCCAGCGTGGCGATCAGCACGTCGGCCACTTCCTTCTTCAGATCGCCGTAGCCGCGCGCTGTGGCGAAGTGTGCCTCGATCGCCTCGCGCGTCTCACCGGTCATTGCTTCATACAGCTCCAGCAGATTGTTGACACCGGCCCGCTCCGGATCGTCGCTGAACCGGATTTCGCGCCCGGAGTCCGTCACCGCGCGCATGATCTTCTTGCGGGCTTTGTCGGGCGGGTCGAGCAGATAGACTGCATGATACTCCGACGACACCTCGCTCTTGCTCATCTTCACCGTCGGGTCATCCAGCGCGCGGATTCGCGCCCCAGCGGGTGGGATCATCGGCTCGGGAATGGTGAACGTCTCGCCGAAGAGATGATTGAAACGCTGCGCCAGGTCGCGCGTCAGCTCCAGATGCTGGCGCTGGTCATCGCCCACGGGGACGGCATCGGCCTGATAGAGCAAAATATCAGCCGCCATCAGCACCGGGTAGTTGAGCAGACCGGCGCTGACCGATTCGGCCTGCTGCTTGGCGGCCTTGTCCTTGAACTGTGTCATCCGGTACAGCCAGCCGAGCGGAGTCACGCAATTGAGCAGCCACGCCAGCTCGCTATGCGCCGGAATATGGGACTGCACAAACACCGTCGAGATCGCCGGATCGATGCCGCAGGCCAGATAGAGCGCAGCGACCTCGCGGGTCTTCGCGCGCAGGGTGGCCGGGTCGTAGGGCACGGTGATCGCGTGCAGGTCCACCACGCAGAAGAAGCTCTCGTAGTTGTACTGTTCGCGCGCCCATTGCTTGAGCGCGCCGAGATAGT
>DYEN01000100.1 GCA_020725705.1 Anaerolinea sp. | reverse complement strand
GTTGCTGGTGGTCGACGGGTTCGATCAGTTCAATCGCCTGCACGTCGAGCTGCTGACCGCCCTGGCGCGCCAGACCGAGCGCACGCGCCTGACCCTCACGCAGGTGGACGACGCCCGCGCCCCACGCTTTCGCCGCTTTGTGCAGACGCGCGACCGGCTGCTGGCCGTCGGCGGCGACGTCTGGCGCATCGAGCCGGTGCCGTCGCCCGGAGACGGCTGCGGGCGCGCCGCGCCGCTCCAGCACATGATGGAGACGGTCTTTGCCGTGGCGCCTCAGCCGGCTCCGGCGGGCGACGCCCTGACGCTGATCGAGGCGCCGGATGTGGGGCGCGAGGTCAGCGCGGTGCTGCGGCGTGTCAAGCGCCGGCTGCTGGACGGCACACCCCCGGAATCCATCGCGATCCTCACGCGCGACCCGGCGCGCTACAGCGGCACACTGCGCGAAACCGCTCGCGCCTACGGCGTCCCGCTGGTCGTGCGCGAGGGGGTACCTCTGCGCGAAAATCCGGCTGTGGCTGCGTTCCTGGACCTGATTGATCTCTCCGCGCTCGACTTTCCCCGGCGCGAGACGCTCGACGTCCTGCGCAGCCCCTATCTGGCGGCGCCCGGTCTGGATCCCGCAGCGATCGCGGCGCTGGCGCGCATCAGCCAGGAACGGCAGGTCGTGCGTGGGCGCGACGCCTGGCTGGCCGCCATCCGCTCCAGCGCCAGTCCGCTGGCCGATGAAGACGGCGAGGCGCGCCCGGAACTGGCTGCCGATCCGGAGCAGCTGGCGGACGCGCTGGACGCTTGGTTCCGGCGCGTGACTCCGCCCGCCACCGGGACGCTCGACGAACTGCTGCGCTGGATCGAGGCGTTGGCCGGGCCGGATCCCGAAGCGCAGCGCGAGGCCGAGGCCGTCGGCGAACAAATCCCGCCGCCCGCCGCGCGCGACCATGTCAATCTGGTCGGGCAGGTTCGCGCCGGGCACGACGGCGAGCAGGTCACACGCGATATGCTGGCCCTGCACGCGCTGTGGGGTGTATTGCGCGAGATCCGCGCGGCGCACGCTCTGGTCGACCCGGCGGCGCGCATGTCCTGGATCGCCTTCCGGCAGGAACTTGAGCGGGCGCTGGCCGGGGCGGACGTCACGCCGCCGGGCGGACTGAGCCGGCTGGGCCGGGTGCTGGCGACGGATGTTCACGAGGCGCGCGGCCTGCCTCACGACCACGTCTATCTGCTGGGGCTGGCTGAGGGCATCTTTCCGGCGCCCCAGTTGCACGCCGATCTCTATCAGGAAAGCGAGCGTCGGTCGCTGGCCGCGCAGAGCGTCGATCTGCCGCTGGCCGCCGAGCGGGCCGACGACATCAGCCTGTTCTACCAGGCTATCGGGCTGGCACGCCAGACGCTGACGCTCAGCCGCTTCACCGTGGACGACGCCGGCGCGCCCGTCCCGCCGTCGCCCTTCTGGAGCGCGGTGCTGGCGGCGCTGGACGTGCCGCCGGGCGCGTGCGAGCGGATCCCGGCGGGCGCGGCTCCCGGCCTGGAGCAGGCGGCCACGCCCGGCGAGGCGGCGGTCGCGGCGGCAGCGCTTCTGGCGTCGCACCTGTCTGCGGCGGGCCCGGCGCTGGCGGTGCACAATGCGCTGCTCGACGACGCGGCCTGGCGCAATGTCCTGCGCGGGCGCGCGCTCGAGGCCCGTCGTGAGGACGCGCGCACGCCCTTCGACCGTCATACCGGCCTGCTCCAGCACGCCGGTCTGATGGAGCGAGTGGCGGCGATGCTGGGCACAGACCGCCTGTGGAGCGCCAGCCAGCTCAACGATTACGGGATGTGCCCGTTCCGCTTCTT
>DYEN01000099.1 GCA_020725705.1 Anaerolinea sp. | reverse complement strand
AGGTGGATGCCGGTGGCGCGGGCCATCTGTGCCAGACGTGCCAGCAGGCGCTCGGTCTCGTCCGGCGCCAGCATCATCAGATCGGCCAGCTCGTCGACCACCACGACCAGATACGGCATCTTCGGCTGGTCGCCGCTGAGCTTGCGGTTGTAGTCGAGGATATTGCGCGAGGTAGTTTCTGCAAAGCGGCGATAGCGATCTTCCATCTCGCGCTGGACCCATTGCAGCACGCCGACGATGCGCTCCAGATCGACCACGACCGGCGCGACGAGATGTGGGATGCCGTTGTAGCCGGTCAGTTCGACGCGCTTGGGGTCCACCATAATGAACTTGACATCATCCGGCGTGTTGTTCACCAGCAGGCAGGTGATGATCGCGTTGACGCACACGGACTTGCCCGAACCGGTCGTGCCTGCGATCAGCAGGTGCGGCATGGCGGTCAGGTCGGCAGCGACCGGCGTGCCATCCACGCCCAGGCCGAGCGCGATCGCCAGTTTGGAGTCAATGCGTTTGAACTCGGGTGACTCGATCACATCGCGCAGGGCAACGAGCGTCAAGTCGTCGTTGGGCACTTCGATCCCGACGAATCCTTTGCCGGGGACGGGCGCCTCGATACGGATTGACTTGGCCGCCAGTGCCAGCGCCAGGTCTGCGTCCAGCCGGGCGATGGAGCTGACCTTCACCCGTGTCTTCTTGCCGGTCCGGCTGACGAGGTAATCCGGCTCGACGCCGAACTGCGTGATCACCGGGCCGGGGTTGACCTCGACCACCTTGCCGGGCGCGCCGAAGCTCGCCAGCGTGTCCTCGATGACGCGCGCCTTCTCCAGCAGCACTTCGTCGTTGACGCGCTGCTCTTTGCCGGCGTTGAGCGTCCTGGCGATATCCGGCAGCGTGTATTCGATGCGCTTGCGCTTGACCGTCCGGCTGACGGGCCGCTCACCCGCGCTATCCTGCGCTCTGGCCGCCGGTGCGCGCCGGGTAATATCGTCCGACGGGCGCGTCGCCCCGGCATCGTCGCGGGCGATCTGCGTGGCGAACTCGTTGGCGGCGCGCACGCCGGCGTCGCTGGGCCGCGGCTCCGCCCGTGACGGCACAGGGTTCCCCGGACGCTGCGGCGGGCGCACAAGGCCCCTTGGCCGCGCCGGCTGGTCGAACAGCGGCTCCTCGATGTCTTCGTCGTCTTCGTCCTCATCCTCGCTGTCGTCGTCCAGCAGGTCGAGGTCGTCATCGGCGGCGGCTGACGGGCGCGTCGCGCTGAACGGACGAGCCGGGCGCGATGGAATGGCGGGCGGGGGATCCTCGTCTGCCGCCCTGTCCGGCGACTCCTTGTCGCTGCCGGACAGCGCGGCGGCTCCCGCCAGCGCGGCGGCCCCGGCCAGCGCCGCCCCCGCGATCAGACCGCCTGCCTTTGTGCCGCGCTCGTCGGGCCGGTCGGCTTGCTCGTGTGATGTGTCTGGCTCATCGTCCGCATCGTCAGCCCGATCGGCCGGACGCGGGGGCAGGTTCAGGCCGCCGAGGAACGAGCGCACGCTGTCCGTCGCGCCGGGTGGCACGCTTCCGGCTTCGGCGCGTTCGGCGGCGGGGCGCGCGCGGGCCGGCGGTTTGTCTTCGGGTGCGGCTGCCTCTGCCTCAGCCGTCGTATCATCGGTTGCGCGCCGCAGTGGTTCGGAGCCAAAGAGCAGCGGGCGTCGCCGTGGTGGCTCGTCTTCGCTGGCGGGCCGGTCGGCTGCCGGTGCGTCGGGAGCAGATTCGGTCGCTTCGCCGTCGCGTCGCGGCGTTGCGACCGCGGGATGGGCGTGGAACGGCTTGGCGAACGGCAGAGCGCGCGCCGTGGGGCGCTCGGGCGGCTGCTCGGACGGCGTCGCGCCGGGGATCGGGTGTTCGGGCATCGGGCGCCGGGGCGGTTCCTCGGCGCCGGTACTTGCGGATGCCGTCGGCTCATCCGTTGAAGTGCCCGGTGGCGCGGCAAACGGCAGATAGCGCCGCCGCGCCGCAAACTTTGATTCGTCGCTTGCCGTGTCTTCGGCCTTATCCCCGGTTTTGTCGTCGGCATCCGGCCCGGACTCCGAAGCATCCGGCGTGGGCGCGGAGTCGCGCACAGACGGGGCCAGGCTGCCTGCCGGGATCGCGGGCTGTTCGTCCGCTTCTCCGGCGTCCGGCGTGGGCTTCACTTCGCCGGCGGGAGCCGGTTCGGACCCGGATTCATCGGCCTTATCCGGAGTGGCGGCGTGTGCGGTGGACGGCTTGGCGACCTGCGGCGTGGCTTCGGGGACCTCGCTCTCGTCCACCTCGTGGCGGCGCAGGAAGCGCCCCATGCGGCTGCTCAGGCCCGCGCCCGCGGCAGCCGCGCCGGTGACGGCATCGGTCGCCTTCTCCGCGCTGCCGGCCCCGGCGTCCTGATCGCTCGCCGGCTCGGATGGGCGACGCAGGCCCGGCAGGCGGCGTTTCGAGAACAGACCGCTCCCCTCAGCAGAAGCCGCTTCGTCGGCGCCGGCGGCAGGCGTCGCTGCGGGAGCTGCCTGGCCGGGTGTGTCCGGCTCGTCTTCGGCGCTGCCGGTGCGTCGCCGGATCAGGGGTTGCGCGCGCCCCGCAGCGTTGGCGGTGGTGGTTCCGCCTTCCGCGCTGGCAATGCTGGGCGCCAGGGGCATCTGGCGCGGTCCGGCGGGAGCGGCCTCACCGGGCCGCGTGACGGGCACCGACGACGCTTCCGCTGCGGCCTGAGCGGCACGCTTGCGGGCGCGTCGCGCCGGGCTGACGTTGAACGCCGCTAGTATCGCGACCAGAAACTGCCCCAGTTCGACCAGCGAGACGTCAAAGGTCAGCATTAACCCGACGACCAGCCAGGCGACCATGACCGACACCGCGCCCAGGTCGCCCAGTTGGCTGAGCAGAAGCAGATACAGCTGGTGGCCGAACCAGCCGCCCCCTTCGCCTAAATCGACCGCGACATGGTACGAGATCGCCCGGAACGCCTCGACGGTGGGCGCGGGGTCGTTGACCAGCTCGAAAAAGTGTAGCCAGGTCAGCACGCAAGCGTAGAGCACCAGGGCGCCGACCACGCGGAAATAATCGACGTCGAACATCTGGCCGCCGAAGTAGCGCAGCATCAGCCAGATGCCGATCACAGCGCTGGTGATCGGCCAGACGATCTTGCCCCAGCCGAACAACTGCGACAGGATACGGTTGATTGTGCCGGTCAGGCCGCCGGTGACGGGCGGCAGCAGGCCGAACGACATCGACGGCAGCACGGCGAAGAACACCACCAGCGCGAAGCCGACCAGGGTCACGCCGATCAGATCGAGCTTGCGGTCGAGGTCCAGCCCGTGCTTGACGATGCGAGGCGCTTTCTTGGTCTGCGGCAGCGCGCGCGACGCGGCCCGGTTTGCCTTGGGGCCGGGCGGCGCGGGAGCTTTGTCTTCGCCCCGGCGCAACGGCAGGCCTGGCAGGCCTCCGCTGCGCGGTTTGGCAGCATCCTCGGCCCGGTCGGCGCTGCTGCCCAGCAGCGAACTGCGCGCGGCGGGACGCTCGGTGCGGTCCGGACTGCCGGGTAAAGCGCGATCGGCCGGGCGGGGCGCACCGAAGCCCGACGGTCGCCCCAGCGTCCCGCGCTCCTCTTCGTCCTCGTCCGGCGCGCCCAGTGGCGAGCGCCGGGGAAGGCTGCTGTCGCTAAGCGAGCTGCGAGTTGGGCCGCCGAACGAACCGCGATCGGTGCTGCCGGGCGTACCCCCCAGCGGGGTGCGCGGGGGCGCCGGACGATCGCCCAGGCCGCCGCTCAACGGCGAGCGCGGCGGGCTGTCGCTGCTGCGCGGCGCGCCCGGACCAAATCCCCGGCTGGCGCGGTCGTCTTCGTCGAAGGCCGGGCGGCGCGGCAGGCTGCCGCCCGGACGCGGCTCGCTCCTGGGAGGGCCTTGCTCCTCTTTGTCCTTACGACCCAGCAGTCCGCCCAGGCCCCCTTTCTTTTCCTCTTCTTTTTTCAGGGCCGGCTTGCTGCCGGGCAGCCCGCCGGGATACGCGGGACGCGCCGGGCGGTCTTCCTTCTTATCGTCTTTGCCACGCCCAAACGGCAGCCCAAACTTGCCGCCGGACTCCTTTTTGCCGGCCTGCTTATCCCGTTCCGAATCGCCTTTGCCCGGCAGCGGAAACCGGCTGCCAGGGCTCTTGTCGTCCGGCTTTTTGTCGGGGCTGGCCTCGCGGCTAAAGGGAAGCTTGCGGCCGCCCGCGCCTTCGTCGCGCGGGTTGTCGCCGCGCACGCCGAATGGGGACTGCGACGTCGGGCCGGATTTGGTGCTGTCTTTGTCGCCTTTGCGGAAGGGCAGGCCAAACCGCCCGCCGCTGTCTTTGCCCGCGTCTTTATCCGGCGGCTTCTTGTCGGCGCCGGGAGCGCCGGGACGCTGGGGCAGCCCTGTCCGGCTCGGACGATCGTCAAAGCTGCGCCCCCCACGCTCGTCCGCGTCGGCCCGGCTGCGGTAGCCGCTGCGCAGATCAAGCGGCGAACGCGGCTCCTCGTCGGGGTCCTCGTCCTCGTCGTACGGCCTGCCGAATGGAGGTTGCATCGACCTTACCTGAAACTTGCCTGCGAGCGAATAGCGGCGATACGCCGGGGTTGCGCCGGCGCCCGTCACCCCTCATTTTAGCACAAATGTGCTAAATGATCAGCAGTTCCATCTGATCACGAGGATATAACATAAACGGGAAGAGTACCAAGCGAAAATGGTCCTCTTCCCGCCAGCGAGCGACGGCAGGCGGCCCGTCTATTCCTCGACAACGGCATTGGCGGCAATGACGGACTGGTAGTAATAGGCGCTGTCCTTCCAGTAGCGCCGGCCCGTCGGGTAATCGACATACAGGATGCCGAAACGCTTGCTGTAGCCGTGCGCCCACTCGAAGTTATCCATCAGGCTCCACACAAAATAGCCTTTGAGCGGCGCGCCATCCGCCAGGGCGCGCTGCGCGGCCCGCAGATGCTCGCGCAGGTAGGCTACGCGGCGCGGATCATGCACGCGGCCGTCGGGCGTCAGTTCATCGTGGAACGCAGCGCCGTTCTCGGTGACGTAAAGCGCCTTAGGCGCGTAGCGCTCTGTCAGGTTCATCAGCGTGGTATACAGGCCCTGCGGGTAGACTTCCCAGCCCATTTCGGTGTACTCGGAGTCCGGCAGGCGCACCGTGTCGGACAGATCGGCCCGGTCCTCGTTCGAGGGGCCGATCAGCGTGCGGCTGTAGTAGTTCGCGCCGATGAAATCGACCGGCGTGTGAATGATCTCCAGGTCGCCCGGCTCGATGCGCAGCCCGGCCCACTGCGGCGCCGCGAGCAGTTCCGCCGGGTATTCGCCGCGCAGCACCGGATCGAGGAACCAGCGGT
>DYEN01000098.1 GCA_020725705.1 Anaerolinea sp. | reverse complement strand
GCCTGCAATTCCAAAATCCGCTTTTCGCTGCGCACGACCATGTTTTCGAGCGATTCCAGCTTCGGGCGCAGGCCGTCGAGCTGTTTCTGAAGCTCTGGAAGCTCGGACTGGATATCGGAAATCCGGCGCGAGTCCTGGCGCCGCTGCTCTTCAAGGAAGGTCAGACGGCGCTCCGGCTCCTCAAACTTCTTCGCCAGATCCTCGACGCGCTGCTGAACCGCGGCCAATGCCGACGCGACCCGGTCGCGCTCGACCCGTGCAGCAGGCAGCTCCTCGATCGCGCGGTCGATCTTGTCGACGCGATCTTCGAGATCGCGGACCATGCGCGCCACGCTTTCGCGCGCGATGTCGGCACGCCGCTCCGCTTCACGCTCGGCCATCAGGCGCTTGCTCTCGGTGCTTTCGATTAACTGCTGGAACTCACTCCGAAGCTGTTCTACCAGCTCCTTCTCGCGCCCAATCGGCAGAAACGCGGTGCGCATACTTGACTGCTCGCTCTCCAGCCCGTCCAGGCGGCGCAAAAGCTGCTCGATCAGATCGGCCTGCTGGGCGACTCGTTCTTCCAACAGGGCGATGTTTCCGCGGTCGCGGCGACGTTCCTCGTCCAACCACTCGATCATGCGGGCTGCTTGTGCCAGGTCCATCGCGACCCTCCTGCTTTCCATTGGTTGTTCTGGCTGCGCATTATAACACACTCTGCACGGGGTCCATGCGAAGAACCAGACGATACGCGCTGCGAAACGCGCCCTTGCCGGCGGGCTGTGTCCGGCTCTATACTTGCCGGCATGCGAATCGCCATCGACGCACGGCTGAAGTACTACCGCCCCGGCGGCATTGCCGAGTATACACGTCATCTGGTGCTGGCTCTGGCCGAGCTGGACACCGAGACGCGCTACATCATCGTGCACCACGTGCGCGACCGGGAAACGCTGGCCCCCGCCGCTAATTTCCGGCGCGTCTCGGCTCTGACGCCAAGCCACCATCGCTTTGAGCGCTGGCTGCTTTCCGCGGAACTGCTTTCGCGCCGGCTGGACATCTACCACACGCCGGAAGGGATCCTCCCGCAGCGCGCAGCACCGCATCAGATCTGCACCGTGCACGATGTGCACTATCTGCACTTTCCGCAGTATATGACGCCCGAAAGCCGGCGCTACTACAACGACCAGATCGTGCGCTCGCTGAGGCAGGCCGAACACATCCTGGTACCGTCGCAGGCAACCAGAACCGATCTCATCACCCTGCTGGATGTGCCACCGGAGAAAATCACGGTGCATCCGCTGGGCGTCGACGACCTGTTTCGCCCCGCCAACCCCGAAACGATCGCAACGATGCGTGCCCGCTACGGCCTGCCACCGGGCTATCTGCTCTTCGTCGGCACGTTCGAGCCACGCAAGAACTTGCCGGGACTGTTCGAAGCCTACGCGCTGATGCGCGACGAAGCGCCCGAAACACCCCCGCTTGTTCTTGTAGGCCGGCGCGGCTGGCTCACCGAGACAATCGACGCCGCAGTCGAGCGCCTCAAGCTGCGCCCGTCGCTGATCTGGATCGACCACGCACCCCGGCACGATCTTCCCGCTCTGTACAGCGGGGCGGCGCTGCTGGCGCTGCCGTCGCATTACGAGGGTTTTGGTCTGACGGCGCTCGAAGCGATGGCGTGC
>DYEN01000010.1 GCA_020725705.1 Anaerolinea sp. | reverse complement strand
CGGCGCAAACCCGGCGATCGCCGCCGCCCATTCCAGGGCAGGATTCTCTATCGTCAGCACACCGTTAGCCAGCGAGACGCGGGTCTTGAGAGGGGGCATGGGGATTGGCCCGCCCTCGGTGAGCTGGGTGTAGGCGCAGCGTTGCAGCGAGAGCCGCCCGCGCCAGTGTGGCGCCAGGCCGGGATGCTCCCAGATCTGCACGGCGCCGCCGTCCTGCGCCCAGGTCGTGACCTCGACCGTCTCGCCGCCGCCCAGGGTCAGCCGGACCTGCGGCAGCACGCCGTCGAGCAGGATCGCCTGGCGCTGCAAAACCGGCTGCCCAAAATGCGGTCCAAAGCCGCGCAGCGCCGCCAGCTCTGCGCGGTAGGCCCGCACGGCAGTCTGTGTGTAATGCCGGGTTTCGTCGAAGGGATCGGCTGTGGTCAGCGTGACGTAGCCGTGCTGCGGGTGATAGGTGTTCAGTGCCACCACGCGCCCATTCGGATCGAGACTTCCGGTTGTGCCCTCCGCGCCAAAATCCAGCGGCTTAACCCCATCCGCCGGGTTCAGCAAACGGTCGTAATCGTGCGCAATCACGTCGATGCAAGTTTCTCCAGATCAGGGATGATCGTCCGCCCCGAATCACGGTCAATCCAGCGTATTTTATCACCAGGAAAGCGAATCCAAATGTCCTGATTTGGTTCAACCGTGAAATCGGGATGAGTCGACGCTTTAATCACGTCTGACCCGATCTGGATCGTCAGCAAATTCTGCGAGCCGAGCGGCTCGACGACAAGCACCTTGACGCGCAGCGCGTCCGGCGCGGGCTGGCCGAGCGTTTCCATATTCTCGGCGCGGATTCCGACGATGATGCGCTCGCCATCACGCCGCGCAAGCTCTTCGCGCATCTCCGGGATCGGATCGAGCGCGAAGTCGCCGATGTACGCCCGCGGAGTGCCGTTCTCGCGGCGGATTTGCGCTTCCAGGAAGTTCATCGGCGGCGTGCCGATGAACCCCGCGACAAAGCGGTCGGCGGGAACATCGTAGACGCGAGACGGCGTGTCGAACTGGAGAATCTCGCCGTTGCGCATGACTGCGATCCGGTCGCCCATGCTCAGCGCTTCGATCTGATCGTGCGTGACGTAGACCGTCGTGGCCTGGATCTCGTTTAGCAGGCGCTTTAGCTCAGCGCGCATTCGCAGGCGCAACAGCGCATCGAGGTTGCTCAGCGGCTCGTCCATCAGCAATACGCTCGAATGCACCGCGATGGCCCGCGCGACGGCGACCCGCTGGCGCTGCCCCCCGCTGAGCTGCGAGGGGAAACGCTCCAGAAAGTCCTCGATGTGCAGCAGTTCGGCGGCCTCGCGCACGCGCCGGGCGATCTCCTCTTTGGGCACGCGCTTCATCCGCAGCCCAAAGGCAATGTTGTCGAACACGTTCATGTGCGGGAAGATGGCGTACCCCTGAAAGACCATCGAGATATCGCGGTCTTTGGGCGGCAGGTACGTCACATCGCGGCCCCCGATCAGGATCCG
>DYEN01000097.1 GCA_020725705.1 Anaerolinea sp. | reverse complement strand
TGCAAGACACACTCGGACACACGCTGATCGTTGACGAACGTCCCGGCGCGGCTGCCCAGATCATACAGCACATACGCGCCGAAACGATAGCGAAGCTGGCAGTGATGGCGGCTGACACGCGGGTCGTCCAGCACGATGGTATTGTCGCGCCGCCGCCCGATGTTGATCACCGTCCGGTCGAGCGGGACGTAGGTCTGGCCGTTAACCACCAGATAGGCCTGAGGCAGCGGCGTTGCATCTGCCCCCCTGACCTCTTCGGCGGCATCCAGCGTTTCCATCACCTGGGTTGCCTCGCGCGCCACCGTGACGTGATCGGCATGCACCACCACTGTATGCAGCGTCACCGCGTCGTCCGGAACCAGATCGACCTGGGGCGGTGCGTCCAGGCGCAACCCGCTCTCGCGGGCCAGGTTGACCATGTGGGCGGCCAGCATCCCCGTCAGATCGGGCTGCTGGGCAGCCAAAGCCTCGGCATCCGCAGGGTGCACGTGCACGGCGTAATGGTTGGGCGCCAGCCGCGTTCCGTCGGGTCCGGGCCGGGCGAGATCGTCCATGGCGTGCGCCATCCGCAGCGCAACCTCGCGCGGATGCAGCCGCCCGGCAAACAGGCGCGCGAAACCGCCTTCGACCAGGGCCTGTATCCGCTCTTCAAACCGTGAGAACTGCCGTTTGTCCATACGTGCATTATACCAAGTCCGCTCCGGATTCACTTGGCCGATCCGCACGGATGGACCACGTCTGCTCTACGCCGAGATGACGCGGGCCGCATGAGGACAAGACGAGGGGCGCTGCCCTGGCCGGTCCTGGACCTGAGCGAGCGCCCCTGCTAGGGAATTGAAATCGGGCTGCGGACCGGGTCACCGGTCCTTCGGTCGATTGCGCCGGATGAACGCCTGCGGATCGACGTAATTCTTCATCAGGCTGTTCCAGTCGAGCTTAGGCCAGTGCCAGGGCTGGGTCTCCAGGACCGACGTCGGGCTGAGATCGAAGTGCAGATGATAGGCAAACAGCCCTTCGGCGTTGCCGACTTTGGCGATCTGCTGCCCGCGCACCACGCGGTCACCGACCGACACCAGCACGCCTGTTACGTGCGAGTAGCGGCCGTACATCACCTCGCCGGTCGTGATCAGCGGGTCGTGGCGGATGATGATGATGTGACCCCAGCCCGACACCCGGTTGGCGAAGGTAACCACGCCGGATGCCGCCGCGTACACCGGCGAGAGCTTGTCGGCATCCCAATACGGGTCGTTGAGGTTGAGGTCCGCCCCGGTGTGATACGCCTCGCTGGGCGTACCAACGCGGTAGCGCCGCGCAAATCCGGTCGCATCGAACCATTTCCCTGGCCAGATGTCGTCCTCTTTCCGTTCGGCAGCCGTCCCCACCGGGCTGTCGTAGCCGTCGGCGAGGTACTTGTTGGTCGGCGTGATGCCCACCACCTGGCGCCAGCGGATCGCATCAAAGGCGATTTCCTTGCCGTCCTCGCCGGTCAGATCGTTGAGAAAGACCACACCCGCACGGTCGTCGTTGGCGTCGAACTGGTAGACGCCCAGCGGCACCCAGAGGTTGTAGTAGTCGGCCTGCCGCACGGGGACTTCCAGTTCGTTCGCCGCGCCCAGCACGCCGTGAATCTTGAAGCGCGCCCGTTCGGTGGTCGCGTGGCGCGAGGGCACGAACGCGGAGATTTCGTACCAGCCGCTCGCCACCAGTTGCGGGTCCCAGCGTGCCCAGACCTGGCTGGTAGTGCGCTCGGTCTTCTTGTATTTCGTGGTCCAGCCCCAGGTGCCGCGGAAGGTCTGCATCAGATTGTCGACGTTCTGTCCGCCGTGCGCGCCGTCGCGGTAGTTCGGATGATCGGGCGTCACGACGACCTCGATGCCATAGCGGCCCTGGGCAGGCGGCGGTTCCGGCTCTGGCTCCTCGCCCGGGCCCGGTGAAATTGGGTGATTGAGCGCCGGGAACTCGACCGGACCGATCACGCCAAACCGCCACCAGCTAATGCCGGTCGCCTTGTACTTGCTGACAACGAGCTGGCGCGCCCGATTCATTTCATCGCGTGGAGCTTTGCCCTGCAATACGGGGAAGATCGGCAGCCCAAAGTCCGCCCAGGTGCTGAACCCTTCTTCCAGCACCTCGTCGACGGGCCGCTGGAAAGTGTTCCAGTAGAGCTGCAGGTGCACGCTGTTGACGAACGGCCGCCATTCTTCGGGGAAGATGCGTGGCTTGTGCTGAGGGCGTGGGTCAACCGCCATCGCGATATGAAACCGCCCGCCGACCCCGCGCCGGATGCGCGTCATCAGCGGGCGGATGGGTTCCTTGCCAACCGTCCAGAAGCCGGAATATGGCTCGACATCCAGCACCATCGAGCGCACGCCGGGGCGGTTGCAGACCTCGATGATGCGGTCTGCCTCGCCCTGGATGTTTTGCCCCTTCACGACGCACCAGGCATGAAACTCCATCCCGTTCGCCTCGAGCACGCGCACCCACTTGTCCACGCTGGCGACGCTGTCGATGGCCATATCGCGGTCGCTGTCGAACTCGCCCATCCAGTTGTGACCATCGCTCGTCTTGACCCAGACTTGCTTGACGTTCGGCGCCCACTGCTTGAGGGTTCGGACAACATCCTCGATGGTGTCTTCGGCAACCGAGTCGCCCTTCCAGAACCAGACCGCCACTTTCCCATCATACGGCGTCGCCATGAGACCGCTCCTTCTGCTGAGACAACTGCACGCTTACTATATATGTGGTTCTGGAAATTCCGCAAAACCCGCCCTGGCTTCGGCGCTCCAAACGGCGAACCGGCGGGCTGTGCGCTCGCCGGTTTTCGCGAGTATGAGTCAGTCAGGGGAAAGCCGGGCGATCACTGCGCGGCGCGGTGCTGCGGCAGCGTCCGGCCTTCCCACCCGACCGGAAACAGCACCTTGTCCAGCATGGCCCACAGGCAGCGCGCGTCGGCCTCCGTCACCGGCACGGACCACGACCGGCGCTCGATCCAGCCCATCAGCAGATACATGCCGCCGCCGTTGTCGGTCAGATCGACGCGCGTTGTGATCGCCGGATGGTGCGGTTCGCACAGCGGCGCCGTCGCGGCGACTCCGAGCACAGTCCGCGCCCGCTCCGGGTAGAGGCAGTGCGTCAACTGTATCCACAGCATCTGAGCGGCGAAATGCGTCAGCACGTGCGCCCAGCGCCGCGAGCAGTCCCTGCCCCCCAACACATAGCGCTCGCGGCCCGGCATCCGCTCGACAAAGAGGGAGTCACTCAGGCCGTGGCGCTGGACGGCCGGGGTAGCGCCTTGCTGGGGATCAACGGGATCCATGCGGTTGATCACCTGCCGCAACTGCAAATGCCGCTATTAAATCCAGTATAAACCGGCGCGGAGACGTCTTCAACGCTTTGCAGAGATCTGCAGGCAGTTCTTGACAATCTTTGACAATTGCCCCGGCAGAGCAAGCCGTCCGGGCCGCACACCGACCGGGGCGCAGAGGTGAATCCCACCCCCGACGCGCAAGCCGCACGTCAGGGGTGAGACATGTTGCAGAGCCGGGTCAGGCTGACCGCGCCAGCGGGACTTAGAACAACCCCCAGTCGCTCAGCACGCCCTCTTCGGCCATGCTGGGGTCCCACAGCTCCGGCCCGACCTCGATGGTCGTCGGCACGCCCAGGGCTTCCTGCGCCTTCTGGCGCGATGCCTCCAGAAGCTGCGGAGCATAGGGGCAAAACGGCGTCGTCAGGATCATGACCAGATGCGCGTGATCGTCCTCGATCTGGACCTCGCGCAGCAGGCCCAACTCGGTAACGCTCAGGCCGATCTCGGGGTCAATCACGTGGCGGAGCGCGTCGCGCACGATCTCGATTTTCTGTTCGCGAGTAAACTGCTGTTCGGCCATGGAATACTCCTTGTGGCACTCGTTCGATGCGGTTGCGTCTGCGCGCTGCTTCCGGGCCAGCGTTCTCGCCCGCCGACCGGGCGCGCCTCGCGCCAAAGCGCGTTTCAGACCGATTTTACCTCGATTGCGACCAATTAAATAAATATTCATCTATTTAATTGACCGTTTTCGCCTGCAATGTTATACTCTCGTCAGATTTATTGCAAAGGGTTCTCAATTGGGGCAAACTCTAAGGGTGCACAATGTGCATCACTGCCACCATCCAAACCGTTCACTGATAACCCGGCGCAGTTGCTCAGCGCAGACTCAATCTGCAGAACCGTATCGACTAGGAGGGACTCCGTATCCATGGGTGCCGCGTTGGAAATTCGTAACCTGCACGTCAGCGTCGAGGGGCAGCCGATCCTCAAAGGCGTCAACCTGGTTGTCAAACAGGGCGAGATTCACGCCTTGATGGGGCCGAACGGCTCCGGGAAAAGCACCCTGGCGAACACGCTGATGGGCCATCCCGCCTATGAAGTGACTGCCGGCCAGATCATCTTCGACGGCGTCGATATCGTCGAGCTGGAAACCGACGAGCGCAGCCGCCTGGGCCTGTTCCTGGCCTTCCAGTATCCCGTCGCCGTCCCCGGCGTGACCGTCGCCAACTTTCTGCGCAACGCCATCAACGCCCGGCGCAAAGCCCAAAACCCCGAAGACAAGGGCATCCCGATCCCCGAATTCCGCAAGCTGCTGCTCCAGAAGATGGAGTTGCTGCAGATGGACCCCGGCTTTGGCGGGCGCTATCTCAACGACGGATTTTCGGGCGGCGAGAAAAAGCGCGCCGAGATTTTGCAGATGGCGATGCTCGAGCCGCGGATCGCGATTATGGACGAGACCGACTCCGGACTGGACATCGACGCGCTGCGCGTGGTGGCCGAAGGCGTGAACCGGCTGCGCGGCCCCAACCTGGGCGTGCTGGTGATCACCCACTACCAGCGCATCCTCAACTACATCAAGCCGGAGTTCGTGCATATCATGATGGACGGCCAGATCGTCGAGAGCGGCGGCCCGGACCTGGCGCTGCATCTCGAAGAGCACGGTTATGTCTGGCTGCGCGAAAAGCAGGCCAACGGCGACGCGTAGCAACCCGACAGGCGATCCCGCATCCCCCCGGCCACGCCCCCTGCGGGCCGCCGGGCCATTCCAGACCGGGCAGCCGATGAGGAGAGAGTGACATTATGACGAGCGATGCCGAACAACTCCAGGGGATACGCGAAGCTTACGACGAGCAGTACGGATTCCGCGACCCTGATACCTACGTTTTCAAGGCGCGCAAGGGCCTTGACGCCGAGATCGTCGCGCAGATCAGCGAGATCAAAGGCGAACCGCAGTGGATGCGCGAGCAGCGCCTTAAGGCACTGGAGATCTACCAGAGCAAGCCGGTTCCCACCTGGGGGGCGGACCTCTCCGGCCTGCGCGAGGACGACATCTACTTCTTCGTCAAGCCCACCGAGAAGGAAGGGCGAAGCTGGGACGAAGTGCCGGAGAACATCAAGCGCACCTTCGACCGCCTGGGCATCCCTGAGGCGGAGCAAAAGTTCCTGGCGGGCGCCGGGGCGCAGTACGACTCCGAGATGGTCTACCACCGCATCCGGCAGGAACTGGAAGCGCAGGGCGTGATCTTCAAGAGCATCGAGGCCGGCTTGCGCGAGCACGAAGACCTGTTCCGCGAGTACTTCGGGACGGTGGTCCCGGCGCATGACAACAAATACGCGGCGCTGAACGCGGCGGTGTGGTCCGGCGGATCGTTCATCTACGTCCCGCCGGGGGTGCAGATTCAGATGCCGCTTCAGGCGTACTTCCGCCTGAACACCGCCAACATCGGCCAGTTCGAACGCACGCTGATCATCGTCGACGAAGGCGCATTCCTGCACTACGTCGAGGGCTGCACCGCGCCCACCTACAGCACCGACAGCCTGCACAGCGGCGTGATCGAGATCATCGTGAAGCGCGGTGCCCGCTCGCGCTACACCACGATCCAGAACTGGTCCGACAATGTCTACAACCTGGTGACACAGCGCGCGCTGGTCTACGGCGACGCCACGCATGAGTGGGTAGACGCCAACCTGGGCAGCAAGGTCACGATGAAATATCCGTCGGTCTACCTGATGGAGCCGGGCGCGCACGGCGAGATCCTGTCGATCGCTTTCGCGGGCCGCGGCCAAGTTCAGGACGCCGGAGGTAAGGCGATTCACATCGCCCCGCGCACCACCAGCCAGATCATCAGCAAGTCGATCGCCAAGGATGGCGGGCGCAGCAGCTATCGCGGCCTGCTGAAGGTCTATCCGGATGCCAACAAGTCGAAGAGCACCGTCGTTTGCGACGCGCTGCTGCTCGATGAGTACAGTGAGTCCGACACCTATCCGTACATCGAGATCGAAGCGCCGGAAGTGACCGTCGGGCACGAGGCGACCGTCAGCAAGATCGGTGACGACCAGGTCTTCTACCTGATGAGCCGCGGCCTGACCGAAGACGAGGCCAACGCGATGGTCGTCAACGGCTTCCTGGAGCCGCTCACCAAAGAGCTGCCGATGGAATACAGCATCGAAATGAACCGGTTGATCCAGCTCCAGATGGAAGGGTCGATCGGCTAAGGCGGCAGGCCGGAGCCTGCGCACAGCCGGCAGGGGCGTACCGCCTGAGCAAGCCAGCGAGTACGCCCCTTCCTGCGCGCCCGGCCCGCCTGCCCCCACCTGTGCGAATGAAATGCGATCAAGAGAGGTAAGACCTGTGGCAACTCGCCGTCGTGTTGCACGAGAATTCCAGGCCCCGCCGCTCAGCCGGGCCGATGTCCTGGCTCTCAGCGAGCGCCTGAACGAACCGGATTGGCTGCGCGAGCAGCGCCTGACAGCGTGGGACTTGTACGAGTCGCTGCCCATGCCCACCACTCAGGACGAAGCCTGGCGCCGCACCGATTACCGCCACATTGACTGGCAAAGCGCCGGGCATCTGTCGGCTAACGGTGGCGGCGCGCGCTTTGAAGACATTCCCGCTGCCAGCCGCCAGCCGCTGCTGGGCGACGAGCAGGGCGCAATGCTCGCCTTTGTTAACGATCACCTGGTGCACCACGAAGTCGCGCCGGGCCTGCGCGAGCAAGGGGTGATCGTGACCGACCTGCACACCGCCGCACGCGAGCACGCCGACCTGGTGCGCGCTCATTTGATGACGCACGCCGTCACGCCGGACATCGACAAGTTCGCCGCGCTCCATGCCGCGCTGTGGACGCATGGCGTGTTTGTTTACGTGCCGCGCGGGGTCCAGGCGACGCTGCCGGTACACAGCATCTTCTACACCACGCAGCCGGCAGCCACCCTCGGGCATCTGCTGATCGTGCTGGAAGAAGACACCCGGCTCGACTACCTGCACGAATCGCTCTCGCCGACGCTCAACGCGGACGCCAGCTTCATCGGCGTGGTGGAGCTGATCGTCGGCCCCAGCGCCAACCTGCGCTTTGTCAACCTGCAAGACTGGGGCCATCACATGTTCGAGTTCAGCCACCAGCGCGCGCGCGTCGCTGCGGACGGCCAGCTCGACTGGGTCACGGGGCAGATGGGCGGCCGGCTGGTCAAGGCGTTCATGGAGATCGATCTTGACGGGCAGGGAAGCTGGGGCCGCATGAGCGCGCTTTACTTCCCATCCGGGCGCCAGTTCATGGACCTGGACACGCAGCAGAACCACAACGCCGCCTACACCACGTCTGATCTGCTCTTCAAAGGCGTGCTCAAGGACGAAGCGCGCTCCGTCTGGCAGGGGATGATCAAGGTGTTGCCCGGCGCGCAGAAGACGGACGGCTTCCAGGCCAACCGCAACATGCTGATGAGCGACAAAGCGCGCGCCGACAGCATCCCTGGGCTGGAGATCCAGGCCAACGACGTGCGCTGCACGCACGCCTCGGCCACCGGCCAGATCGAGGAAGAGGTCATCTTCTACCTGATGGCACGCGGCATCCCCCGCCCCGAAGCCCAGAAACTGGTGGTCGATGGTTTCTTCGTGCCGGTGCTGGACCGCATCCCGTTCGAGAGCGTGCGCGATCGCATGATGGCCTATGTCGAGCGCAAACTGCTCGGCGAGGTCAGCTAAGCCGCACCGCGCGAG
Organism: Anaerolinea sp.; assembly: GCA_020725705.1. Classification (GTDB taxonomy): domain Bacteria; phylum Chloroflexota; class Anaerolineae; order Aggregatilineales; family Aggregatilineaceae; genus DYGX01. The sequence goes on along the minus strand of DYEN01000097.1, from coordinate 1,850 downwards.
GCCGGCGGCGCCGGCATCCGTCTTTGCCATATCTCAGCCAGACCGGGTGCCCCGCCGCCCGGTCTGTTGTTGCCCGCTCCGGCCCGATTTTGTTGACGAATATCTGACTTATATCATGTCTTTTCCGGCGAGAGAATACTGCCGAGCCGGGCCGACAATAGGGTATCATAGGGTGGTCGGCATCCGGCGCATCGCGCGCAGGATTAGGCAAAAGGTAAGCCTGAATCGATGACATATTCAACTACAACCCCTCTGAACATCGAAGCCATTCGCGCCGATTTTCCGGCGCTGGACCAGGAAGTGCACCCGGGCAAGCGGCTCGTGTTTCTGGACTCGGCGGCCAGCAGTCAGAAGCCGCGCCAGGTTATCGACGCGATGAGCGACTATTACCGGACGAGCCACGCCAACGTGCACCGGGGGATTCACGTCCTCAGCGAGCGCGCCACCGCCGCCTATGAGGGTGCGCGCGATAAGGTGCGCGCCTTCATCAACGCCGCCTCGCGCCGCGAGATCATCTTCACACGCAACACCACCGAGAGCATAAACCTGGTGGCCGGGTCATGGGGCCGCGCCAACCTCGGCCCCGGCGATGTCGTCGTCCTCAGCGAGATGGAGCATCACAGCAACATCGTGCCCTGGCAGATTCTGGCTCAGGAACGCGGCTTTACCATCCGCTACATCCCCATCACCGGCACGGGCGAGCTAGACCTGGACGTCTATGCGCGGCTGCTGCGCGACGAACCGGTCAGGCTGGTGAGCGTGATGCACATCAGCAACGTGCTGGGAACGGTCAACCCCGTTGCGGAGATCATCCGGCAGGCGCACGCGGCAGGCGCGCTGGTGCTGATCGACGGCGCGCAGAGCGTCCCACACCTGCCGGTTGACGTTCAGGCGCTCGACGCGGACTTCTACGCGTTCTCCGCCCACAAGATGGCCGGGCCGACCGGCATCGGCGTGCTGTACGGCAAGCGCGCGCTGCTCGAAGCCATGCCCCCCTACATGGGCGGCGGCGAGATGATCAAGCGCGTCACGTTTGAAGGTAGCGAGTGGAACAGCATCCCGCACAAATTCGAAGCGGGCACGCCCGCCATCGCCGAGGCGGCCGGGCTGGGCGCCGCGATCGACTACCTGACCGCGATCGGCATGGAGAACATCCTGGCTCACGAGCAGCTTGTGGTCGACTACGCGCTCGACCGGCTCAGCGAAGTCCCCGGCCTGACGCTCTACGGCCCCGCGCCGGAGCGCCGTAACGGAGTGGCGAGCTTCACGCTGGCGGACATCCACGCGCACGACATCGCGCAGCTTCTGGACGCGGAAGGCGTCGCCATCCGCGCCGGGCACCACTGTGCCATGCCGCTACACCAGCGGCTGGGCGTCGCGGCGACAGCGCGCGCCAGCTTCTATCTGTACAACACGCAAGCCGAGGTCGACGCGCTGATCACGGCGCTCGAACGGGTGCGCAAGGTGTTTGGCATTTGACTTGCCGCAGGCACACAGCCAGGTGAATCGGATGGACCTGTATCTCGAAAACATCGTGGATCATGGCCGCAATCCCCGCAATTTCGGGCCGCCGCTCAATCCCGCCGACATCGACTACGCCGACGAAAACCCGTTCTGTGGGGACTACCTGCATCTGACGGCCCAGCTTGACGACGAGGGGCGCGTCAAGGCCGTCTCATGGGAAGGGCACGGCTGCACCATCAGCCAGGCGTCGGCGTCGATGCTTGGCGAGCAAATGATCGGCAAGACGCTCGATGAACTTCAGCACTTCGACCGCCAGGACCTGCTCGACCTGCTTGGGATCGAGCTGAGTCCGACGCGGCTCAAGTGCGCGCTGCTGTCGCTGAAGG
>DYEN01000096.1 GCA_020725705.1 Anaerolinea sp. | reverse complement strand
TTGTAGGGCTGATCGCGGAACAGGGCACGCGCCTCGTCCGCCGAGACCTCGCGCCGCACGAAATCGTGCCCCTCGCGGATGATCTCGCGCATGCGCGCCTCGATCTCGACCAGGTCTTCCTCGGTCAGCGGGCGCGGCAGGTCGAAGTCGTAGTAGAAGCCATCTTCAATCGGCGGCCCGATCGCGATCTTCGCGTCGGGAAATTTCTCCAGCACGGCCTGCGCCATAACGTGCGCGCAGGAATGCCGGATGCGGTAGAGTTTGCTGTCGGCATACCGTTCCATGATCGGGTCGGTCATCTCCTTGCGAATACGGTCCACCCGCGGCCTGCACCGCGGTGTATCAAGCCTGACCTGCGGCGCTGCCCGGAGCGTGTGCTGGACTTGACGGCAAATGCCGGAGATGGAGCCTCTCGTAGGGGAGCAGCAAGCTGCGCCCGTGCCGAACGTCAGACGGTCTGGTGGCGGGCCGAGCAGGCCCGGCCCCTACCCGTGGCACCCGATTTCCCCATGCTCCGGCCTGCCGCATCCATAACAGCCCTACAGGCAGCAGCGCCGGTGTGGCTGCCAGTTGGCGCTGTCGGCGGGCAGCAGCGCGCCCTGCCGCCGGATCGCGGCATGCCTGCCTGATGCCAGGCCGTTGACGGGCCGGAACATCCCGCCACACACGCCGACATTCGCCCATTCCGCCGCAAGCTGCGCGGCGTCAAGCCGATCACGCATCGACTGGTTGCTGATGTGGGGAGCCATTGGATCACTGCCTCCTGTTAGCGTTGAGTGCTGCGTCCCGGCGGTGTACGGGACGCCGAAAGACGGCCGTGCATGTGGCTAACAGGGGGCACGCTGCGCTGACCCCTGCTGCCGGCGACGATGCGGCTCGCTCGGCAGGGATCAGCGCAGCCAGTCCCTACCGATGCCGCCCGGTAGTGCCGTCGGTGGTGGTATCACCCGTCGGGGTGTCGGGAAGCATCGCGGTCATCACCCTCACGCTCCTATCGAAGCGGGCAGCTCGCTCTCATTGGCGCACTGCTCAAACACGCTCTCGAAGACGCCCAGCACCATTAGGTTATCCACAACATCTTCGATCGTGTCCTGGAACAAATCTTCAACGATCACATGCGGCGTTTCGAGCGCCAGGAAAGGCGTCGGCGCCAGGGCGCGCTTGTGCGCCCGCGCGACATCCAGGCTCAACTGCATCTCGCGCCGCAGATATTCGACCGTCACGAAGTGCGCCTGCCAGATCTGGTTGTCTTCCATCTCCACCAAAACATCGGCGCTGTCTGTGTACGGGTCGAACGCCACTTCTGGCTCGGGTTCAATCCAGACACGTTTTACCAGCACGGTTCAGTTCCTCAGACCACAGTCTTCATTACAGCAGATATTCCCATACTACACCCATTTTGCGCGCCCCAAACAAAAACCTCGCCCCCTGCGACCTGTACAGCCTGGGGCGAGGTCCGAATGACCACGCGGTTCCACCCACGTTCAACAGTGTGCCGCACGGGCACACCGTCCTCATTTGGCCGATAACGGGGCATCCGGCGCTGTCTACTGGGCCAGGGGCCGTTCGGAGCGCGCTCTCGGGGGGTTTTCGCGGCGGGCGGTCGAGCAGGCTTGCAGTCTGGGACCCGCTCTCCCTGGGACGCGCACACAAGCCGCTACTCGTCCCGATCATCGCTTTCCACGTTCATGTTCGGTTGTCAGGATAACAGCATAGCGCAAGCCGGCCCGTCAGTCAAGAGTTGGGCGCGTCTTTATAGGGATCGCTAATACCTGTGCGAAGGCATCCCTGGCGCGGCGCCCGGCGTTGCATAGCTGATCGGTACGATTTCCTCTGCATTTGGCGCTGTGCTATACTGACGCTATGCAGTACGCGAATCTGCCGGATGACCTCGACCGTTGGGTTCCTCGTCTGCGCCATTGGGCGGGGCGCCTGCGCGCGCTGCGGCTCGATGGCGCCGCCGGGGTCCTGCTGGACGTGGCGGAGCCACTGGGTCCCATCGGAGCGCAGTTGTTGTGGGTGGCGCAGCCGGCGCTATCCTGGGTCGCCCCGCGCGATGAGATCGCCGCGCTGGCGCGCCTGATCGAAGCGCCGGGCGGGGTTGCCTGGATGCGCGAGCAACTCGCCGCTGCAGACGGAGAAGAGAGCGACCATGAATGACAGCGCGCTGATCATCGTTCTGCTGACCATCGCCTTTTCCGCAACGTTGATCGGCGCGGTGATTGCGCGGCGCGTGGCTGTGCCGCTGCGCCCGATCGCCGCGTACCAGGCGCTGCCGGAGATCGCCGCCGACGCCGTCGAGAGCGCCCAACGTGTGCACGTCTCCCTCGGCAGCAGCGCGGTCGGCGAGCCGGGCACGGTGAGCGCGCTGGTGTCCGGCGAGATCACCTATCAGCTAGCCGAGCGCATGGCGATCAGTCCGTACCCGCCGCTGGTCACGCTCAGCCAGGGCACGACCCTGCCGCTGGCGCAGGACACGCTGCGCCGCGCCTACGAGGCCCGCCAGCGCGCGGCGTATTTCCGGCCCACACAGGTGACCTGGTACCCGCAGGGGCCACGCTCGCTGGCTTTCGCGGCAGGCGCGTCGAGCCTGGCCGCCGACAGTGACGTGTTCACGTCCATTCTGCTGGGTCGCTTTGGGACGGAGCTGGCCTATTTCGGCGAAAGCGCCGTGCGCCATGACCAGATATTGATCGCACACAGCGACCAGCCGGGCGGCCAGGCGATCGCGTATGCCCAGTCGGACCGTCCGCTGCTCGGCGAGGAACTGTACGCTGGCCCGGCCTATCTGACCCGGCGCCCGCTGCATATCGGGACCGTCGTCGCGCTGGACGTCCTGCGCTGGCTGGTGATTCTGGCGATCCTGTTCACGGCGCTCCAGGCCGCGCTGTAAGGCGAAGGGTGGGATGAGTCATCCGGCGGAACCGGGCCGCCGGCCATCGAGACGCGAAGTAGGGGGGTGCGCGTGAGACGCCATCGCTTGCTCAACTTCCTGGCGACCGCCACCGCGATGATCGCGGGGGTGACGGTGGTGATCGGCCTGCTGAGCGACCCCGGCTCGGATGCCCGCGCCGTCGCCGCGCTGGTGATCCAGCTGATGGCCGTCACCGGCGCGATCGCCGTGCTGCTCGGCATCCTCAACCTGCTGAGCGTCCACTTGGGTCGTTTCACCCACGCGGAGCGCGGCTGGCCGTACAGCCTGCTTGTGCTGGTGGTGGCGGTCGGCGTCATCGTGCTGCGCATCCTGGATCGCGCCGCGATCTGGTCGGGCGATCTCGAGGGTGAACAGCTCAGCCCGCGCGTCTTCGAGGCCGTTCAGGTCAGCGTGGAGTCGGCGCTGGCGGCTCTGGTCGTTTTCTTCCTGGTCTACGCCGCCTTCCGGTTGATGCGCCGGGGCGTGACCGGGTGGAACGTGCTCTTCACGCTGACGATCGTGGTCGCGCTGGTCGGCTGGATTCCGCTCGACGATCTCGGTGTATTTGCGGATCTGCGCGAGTGGCTGGTACGCGTGCCGGTGGGCGCGGGCGCGCGCGGCATTTTGCTCGGCGTTGGGTTGGGCACCGTTACGGCGGGCGTGCGGGTGCTGCTCGGCCAGGACCGCTCGCTGCGCGACTAGGCGCCGGCATCCCGAGGGGCAGGACAGCGTATGCCAGACGATCGCAATTTCTTCGACGATGACAGCCTGCTTCCCGATGAGGAGCAAGCGCAAACGCCCGGCGCGGCCCGCCCACCCTGGGAAACGCGGCCCGGCGCTCAGCCACCCGAGCCGCAGGATGTCGCGCCGACTCCGGCGCCGTGGGAGCTACATCCCGGCGCTCCGGAAGCCGCGCCCGGTTCCGAGCCGGAGTCCCTCGACGTGCTGCGGCAGCAGGCCGGCGGCTGGGAGACATGGGATCTGGCCGACGAAGAAGTCCCGGACGAGCGCCGGGGGCAGGCCCCGAATGAACCCGGCACCGGCGATCTGACCTGGATGAGCGCGTTCGGGACCGCCGCCGACGCCGCGCCCACTCCCCCCGAAGAAGACGACCTATCCTGGCTGGGCGAGGTCGAGCCGGGGCAAGAACCGCCGCCCAGCGCGGCGCCCGCCGCGCCACGCAAGATCGACGCCGACGAACTACCCTGGCTGGATGACGAGACTTTCCGCCGCATCCCCACGATCGAGCCGGAAGACGACCTGGTGCTGTCGTCCCCGGACCTGGAAGCGGAATTCCCCGCAGCAGAGCAGCCCGCCGAACCTGCCGAAGCGATCCCCGATTGGCTGAGCGAACCCTTTGGCGCGGACGAGGCCGAGGCCGCCGCAGACAGCGCGATCCCGCCTGCTGCGCCCGAAGAAGCCGCAGAACCCCGCAGCGTGATCCGGCGGTTGGAGCAGCTCCAGCCGCCGCCCGCCGAAGACGAGGGCGTGCCGGACTGGCTGAGCGAAGCCGACCAGGCGCTCGACGCGGTTGAGGCCGGCCAGCCGCCCGCGCTGACCTACGACGAATGGGAGCGCCGGCAGGAAGAACAGGAGCGCGAAGCACGCAAGACGCCTGAAGAGCGCCTGCTGGAAAGCGTGCCGGACTGGTTCGAGAAGCTCGGCGACGAGCCGGTTCCGCCCCCGCCCGCCGGCCCGCCGCAGGACAAGCCCCAGGAGCCGGATTTTGTCCCAGGGTGGTTCATGGGGCTTGAGGAACAAACCCCCGAAGAGGCGCCGGACTGGGTTCAGAAGCTTGATTTCACGGGCGATCCGCTGGCCGCGCCGGCAGCACCGCCGTCCCCCGCGCCCGAACCCGACCTGGAAGACGAAGTGCCCGATTGGTTCAAGGGAATCGGCGCGCCCGGCGCGGCAGGTCCGGTTTCCCCCACCGCCCCGCCCTTCCTCAGCGAGCCGGGCCAGGACCTGCCCGCGGGCGAGGAGCTTCCGTTCGCCGACTGGATGGCCGGCGCGGAAGCGGACCGAACCGAGGCAGGCACAGGCGACTTTGTCGAGCGGTTCGAGCCGCTCCGGCCGACCGATTTCGGCCCGGCGCCCGATGCCGGCAGCGTCCCGGATTGGCTGCGCGAGATCGAGTTTCAGAGCCAGGCGGCGCCGTCGTTCGCGCAGCCGGATGAAGCACCGGAGGATGACAGCCTGGACTGGCTGGCCGGTCTCTCGCCAGAGGATGTCGCCGCCGGTCAGGCGCTCGAAGAGCTGTTCGGCACAGAACCCCGGCCTGCCCCCGCAGCGCCCGAGCCTGAAACGCCCGAACCGGCGGCCCTGGCGGAAAAGGAGCTGGAAGACCTGCTGGGGCGCTACGAGGCGCCGCCCCCGCAGGAGCCACCGGAAGGCGACGAGACGGCCTGGGCCGATGAACGGGCGCTGGCCGCGTCGCTCGATCAGGCGCTGACCACGGAAGCCCAGCCGGAGCTTGAGGGTTTCTTCCCGGAGATCCATCCCGGCCGGCCCATCCCCGGACTGGAGCGCCTCTTTGCGGACGAGACGCCGCCCGGCGAGCAACCGCCCGCGGTTGCCCCGGCGGAACCCCCGGATTGGGTCGCGGACCTGCGCCCGTCCGATCTGCCGGTGACGGTGCGCGCAGCCGGTGCCGAAGTCGATGTGCCGCAGACGCCCGTCGTCGAGCTGCCGCCCCGCGTCCACGCCTTCCGCGAGAAGACCCTGCGCGAACTGGGCGAACCCCCACCCCCACCCCCTGCCGCCGAGGCCGGCGCGCTGGCCGGGATCGCGGGCGCGCTGGGGCGGGTGGACGCGATCCTGCCCGCCGAAGAACCGGTCGGGCCGCTCTCCGGCGTCGTGGTCACGCGCGAACAGCAGACGCGCGTCAAGAAGCTTCAGGCGCTGCTGGCCGCCGCCGAAGAGCCGGAAGAAGGCCCCGCCGCGACGCCGGAGCCGCTCGAAGCGCTGGCCGTGCCGGGCCGCGCACCGCGTCGTCCGCGCCGGGCGCGCCGTTTCAAGCCCGACCGCCTGGTTGTCATGCTGCTGATGCTGGCGGCGCTGGTGGCCCCGTTTGCCAGCGACGCCCTGCATTTCGCCAGCGATCCGCCGCCACTGGGCGAGGCCGGGCAGGACACCGCCGCGCTCTTCGACGCGCTCGAACCCGGCGATTATGTGCTGATCGCGTTTGAGTATGGGCCGACCGCCGCAGGCGAACTGGATCCGCTGATCGATGCCGTGCTGCGCGACGCGTTCGTGCAGGGTGCCGTCCCGCTGGCAATCAGCACCAACGCGGGCGGGGCGCTGCACGCCGAGGCCGTCTTTG
>DYEN01000095.1 GCA_020725705.1 Anaerolinea sp. | reverse complement strand
CGATCATGAAAGCCAACCCGCCCAGCCACAAGAAGCCCTGCACCACCAGCCACACCCCCAGCCAGCCCAGCCCGGCCAGCAGCAGGGGCACGCTCGCCATCCACATCACGACCAGCAGCACGACCGGCCAGGGCGTCCACGTCACCAGCCCGAACGCCAGCCCCAGGCAGGCGATCGCCCCGCTCAGCGCGACCAGCCGCAGCGTCCCCGTGTCGAAAGAATTCTGCAACGTTGCGTCCTCTCGTTTTCCCAACTGTATTCTACAAAAACCTTGTACGCACAACGACCAGGCCAGGTTGCACCCGGCGCCCACTTGTCACTTGCGCGCGTCTTCAGGTACATTCGTGGGCGCGTGGCATGCACAGGAAGGAGTCGCGCATGGCCCCCCATTCGATCGCCCTGCCCAAGAAGAAACGCATCGCCCTGATCGCCCATGACGACCGCAAGGCCGACCTGCTCGACTGGGCGCATTACAACAAAGGCACGCTCAGCCGCCATATCCTCTATGGCACCGGCACCACCGGCACGCTGCTCCAGCAGGAACTTGGCCTGCCGGTCCGCACCTTCATGAGCGGCCCGCTCGGCGGCGACCAGCAGATCGGCGCCAAGATCGTCGAGGGCGAGATTGATTTTCTGATCTTCTTCTGGGATCCGTTGGAGCTGCACCCTCACGATCCGGACGTGCGCGCCCTGCTGCGCGTGGCAACCATGCAAAACATCCCCATCGCGACCAACCGCGCCACCGCCGACTTCGTCTTTTCGTCGCCGCTGATGGATCAGCCTTACGAGCGCCGGGTCTACGACTGGGCCGCCCGCCTCAAGCGCGAGCGCATCCTCGAACAGATCCACCTGCCCGGAGCGCACGATGATCCCGGCGCCTGACACGCCCCCCTCGCAGCCCGTCCAGCACCTCTCGCGCGAGGAGCTGGGCGAGCTGGTCGATGTGGTCATCCAGGTCGGCCAGGCCATGCTCGAGTCCGGCGCGGCGGGCTTCCGCACCGAGCAAACCATGGCGCAGATCGGCCTCGGCCTGGGCGCCGACCGTGTCGAGCTATACGTCACGCCGACCGGCATCATCGCCACCGCCATCAGCGGCCACGAGCAGCGCACCCGTGTGGGCCGCACCGGCGCGCTCGGCGTCAATATGGCGCAGACCGTCGCCCTCAACCGGCTCTCGCGTCATATCGCTCTGCTCGGCGGGACCCTGCCCGCCGTCCGCCGCCACATCGCGGCCATCCACAGCGCCCCGCCCGAGCAGCCCGCCTGGGCCACCATCCCCGCCGTCGGGATCGCCTGCGCCGCCTTCGCGCAGATCCTGGGCGGCGACTGGCTCGAGTTCGCCGCGGCGGGCGTCGGGGCCGGGCTGGCACAGGCGCTGCGGCTGATCCTGGCGCGGTTGCGTGTCAACGCCTTCGCCCTGACGGTCGCCTGCTCGTTCGCCGCTTCCCTGGTCGCCGCCGTCCTCTGCCAGGTGCTCGACGCGCCCCAGCCGGAGCTGGCAGTCGTTGCCTCGGTCCTGCTGATGGTGCCGGGCGTTCCCCTCGTCACCTCGGTGATCGACCTGAGCAGCAACGACCTGGTGTCCGGCGTCACGCGCGGCACGCTCGCCTTCGTCCTGGCGCTGAGCATCGGCATCGGCGTGGCGATGACCCTCTGGCTCACCGGCCTGGATATCGTGCCATGACCACCTCGGCGCTGCTCGAACAAGGTTTCTGGGCCTTCCTCGCCACCGCAGGCTTTGCCGTCCTGTTCAACGTGCCGACACGGATGCTGGCCGTCTGCGGCTTCACCGGCGCGCTGGGCCTGATGTGGCGCGATGTCCTGCTCGGCGCGGGCGCGCATCCCGTCGCCGCGACGTTCGTCGGCTCGCTGATCGTCGGTCTGCTCGGCTACACCCAGGCCCGCTTCTTCCACGTGCCGCGCCTGATCTTCACCGTCACCGGCATCGTCCCGATGATCCCCGGCATCGCTGCCTTCGAGACGATGGTCTTCTTCGTGCGCGGCGACGTGAGCGCCGGAGTCGAGTCGGCGGTCGTCTCGCTGCTGCTGATCGGCGCGATCGCCTTCGGGCTGGTCACCGCCCGCATGGTCATGACGCTCGGCGACGCGCGTTCGCCCGCCCCGCCGCGCGGCATCTGGCTGCGCGAACATGCCCACCGCGACCCCGACGTCGGCGCTTCATAACCGCCGGGCCGGGCGTCCTATCGCGCCCGGCAGCGCCTGCCCTATAATGGAGCGCAAGAACTCGCTGCACACGGAGAGAACGCGATGCACCGATGGGGATGGTTCGCGCTGGCGTTGGTGGTTGCGCTGCTTCTGGCAGCGTGCGGCGAAGACGACTCCGGGCCGGATCGCCCGACAGGCAGCCCAACCGGCACGCCCGCTCCCGCTCTCGACGCCACCGCCGAAGCCGAAGACGCTGCGCCGCTCGACTACACCACCTTCCAACCGGGCTGGCGCGTCCCGTCCGGCTTCACCGTCTTGCGCACAACCGACACCGCCGCCGGAGATACCGGCGCCTTCTTCGCCGAGGTCCGCAACGACACCGGCCGTTTGCTGCGGACGGTCGAAGGCACGCTCTATCTTCTCGACGCCGATAACGTCCTGCTCGACAGCCTGACGCTCAACGTGCCGCTGAACGATATCCCGCCCGGTCACACCTTCGCCCTTGGGCGGACCTTCCCGCTCCCCGACGGGTACGCCGCCGTGTCGGCCTGGCTGGACTATACGCCGGCGGACGCGCCCTCTCTGGCCGCGTTCTACGATCTACCGGTCACCGTCGAGTCGCACGGGCCGGGCCAGGCCGTCCCCTACGAGGTGCGCGGCTCCGTCCAGAACACCGCCGGGCGCGACCTGCTCTTTTGGGACGTCACCCTCATCGCGCAAGACGCCGACAACCAGATCGTCGGGCTGACCCACGCCGTGCTCTCGCTGGACAGCCCCGGAGCGCCCTGGCCGGCAGGCGCGGCCGTGCCTTTCGAGGCGCGCTTTGGCGGCCTCGCCGTCGATCCGGCCTCGGTCGCCTCGGTGACAGCCGCCGTCGCCGGATACGCCCCGCTCGACTCCCCCGGCTGATCCGCCGCGCGCGGCCGGGCGCCACAATAAAAAAACACCGCGCGGGGTCTCGCCCCCGGCGGTGCCGTTCGCTCGTACGAAAGACTGGCAGGTTCACGCCTGATCGGATTGCGGACCGCTCTCGTCCGGGGTTGGGTCCAGCACGTTCTCGCGCTGCCCGTCATCGGTGCTGTGGTCGACTCGCTCTTCGGCAGGACGGGTCGCCGTCCCCACCGGGCGGATGTTGTCCCGATCCAGGCTGGTTCGCCGGCTCGAGTCCCCCCCCGGCTGCGGCACGTCTTCCCGTTCGACCTGCGACAGCGGAATCATTTCGGCTGTGGTACGGCGTGGGTCCGTCATCGTCTCACCACCAGGCAGAATGCCGTCCGGCGTCTGCTCTCGGCCCCCCTCGATACTGCCTTCCCCTGCCAGGTCCTCATTCGGACCCGGCCGCTTACGATGCTTCACCGTGACCTCTCCTACCCACTGTAGCTACGGCTATTGTGACGCGTTTGTTCCTAAATTTCAACCTGTTACATCTCGTTTTCAGAAAGAATTTATACACTGTCTGCTGCATCTTACTTGACGCCTGACTCCCGGCTGCCCGCTGACTGGATGACGCTCTCCGCCGCCGCGCTTCGGCGCCGATCTCCACCTCCATAAATGCAGCCCCCGTCGCCCTGTCACAGATCCTTTCGCTTCCGCCCAATCGTCAGCCCGCCCCCCGCCCGTGCTGCGATCGCCTCGGCCCAGGCTGTGGCGTCCCCCGGCGCGAACCCCACCACCTCGTACGTGTCCGCGTCCACCCGGTACGCAATGCGCAGCAGCGAGCCGCGCCCCCGCCCGCCCGGCGGCCGTTCCAGCACGTCCACTTGCTCGATCGCGTCCAGCAGGATCGCCT
>DYEN01000094.1 GCA_020725705.1 Anaerolinea sp. | reverse complement strand
GCGGCGAAGGGCAGATGATCGTCGGCGGGCTGGCGGCGACTGCGCTCGCGCTCTCCATGCCGGACGCGCGCGCCGAAGTGCTGATCCCGGCCTGCCTGGTCGCCAGCTTCGCCGCGGGAGCGGTGTGGGGCGGCATCGCCGGTGTGCTCAAAGCGTATTTCAATGTCAACGAGATCCTCAGCACCGTGATGCTCAATCAGGTGGCCACCTATTGGATGATCTACCTGATGAACAACACGCTCATCGACCCGGATCAGCTCACTGCCGCCTCGCGCATCCCCGAAACCGACCGTCTGCCGCGCCAGTCAGACCTGCCCCGGATCGGCGGATGGCTCGATTCGATCTATGACTGGCTGGGACTCGGTGGCGCCGACGCCGCGCGCTGGACGCCCACCCTGCTCCACGTCGGGACGATCATCGCGGTGGTGTTCGCAGTGCTGGTCTATATTTTCCTGTGGCGAACTACGCTCGGCTACCGAATCCGCGCCGTCGGCAAGAACCCGCGCGCCTCGCGCTATGCGGGCATCCGCGTCAAACGCTACACGGTGCTGTCCCTGCTGCTGAGCGGTGGCTTTGCCGGGCTGGCCGGCGGCATCCAGGTGTTGGGCGTGCGTCACCGCATGAGCGCCGAAGGCGGCGCGATAGCCTTCACCGGGAACGCCGGCTTTAACGGGATCGTAGCGGCGCTGTTCGGCAAACTGCACCCGCTGGGCACCATCCCGGCGTCGGCGCTCTTTGGCGCATTGCTGGTGGGCGGCAACAAACTACAGCGCACCGTCCAGGTGCCATCGGCACTGACGACCGTGCTGATCAGCCTGGTGATCGTCTTTGTGGTCAGCAGCGACATCTGGAGCCGCCAGCGCGCGCGGCGGCGGGTGGCCGTCGCAGCAGCAGAACCGGCCGCGTCGCCTGGTGGATCGGCTGCTGTTAAAATGGATCAGGCCAAATGATCGACCAGCTTCTCGATTCCAGCGTGCTGATCGGCATTGCGGCGTCCGGAATCCGTCTGGCAACCCCCTACCTCTACGCCGCGATCGGCGAGACGTTCGGGCAGCGCAGCGGTGTGTTGAACCTGGGCGTCGAAGGCATCATGCTGATGGGCGCGTTCAGCGGATTCTGGGCGGTATACCATACCGGGAGCCTGCTGGCGGGTGTGCTGATCGCCCTGCTCGTCGGGCTGCTGATGGGCCTGGGAACGGCTTTCATCAACGTCACGCTCAAAGCCGAGCAGGGCATCAGCGGCATCGGGATCTACCTCTTTGGCCTGGGGTTGAGCGACCTGCTGTTTCAGCAGAGCTTCGACAGCGTCGTGACCGTCAACGGCTTTCCGAGAATCCACGTGCCGGTGTTGAGCCGGATACCCGTGCTCGGTGAGATCTTTTTTCAGCACAATCTGCTCGTCTATATTGCGTTCGTGTTGGTTCCTATCGCGTGGTTTGTGCTCAACAAAACCACGCTCGGCCTGAAGATTCGCGCGGTCGGGCAGAACCCGCAGGCCGCCGATGCCATGGGGATCAGCGTGGCGCGTGTGCGCTATTTCACGGTGGTTCTGGGCGCCATGCTGGCGGCGACGGCGGGCGCCTCGCTGTCGATCGCGCTGCTGAATGTGTTCCAGCAGAACATGACCGCCGGCCAGGGCTTCATCGCCGTAGCCCTGGTCTACTTTGGGAGCTGGCGCCCATTCGGGGTGATGGCCGGCGCTTTGCTGTTCAGCACCGTCAACGCGCTTCAGTTGTGGGTGCGCACCAAGGGGATCGATATCCCGGCTGAGTATGCGTCGATGGCTCCCTACTTGCTGACGATCCTGGCTCTGGTGCTGGCATCGCAGCGGGTGGACCAGCCTGCCGCTCTGACCAAGCCCTTTGAACGAGGAGAGTGAGGCACTGTCAGCAGGGGGCCTTTGCGCTCTCCGCGGCGCCCTGGTCAGGTCACAAGCAGAGGTGCCGCCAGGGCAACCGCGTTGGCACGTAAAGTTTCTCGACACTGAGATGTTTGTCCAAGGAGGAAGAACGGTATGAAGAAGCGCTGGCTTGTCCTCGTTCTCTTGATCATCGCGGCGCTCGCCCTGGCGGCCTGCGGTGGCGATGAAGAAGAAGCGACGCCCACCCCGCAGCCGACTCCAACCGTGGAGCCAACCGAAGAACCAACCGAAGAACCAACCCCTGAACCAACTGAAGAAGCCACGCCTGAGCCGACCGAAGAGGCAACCGAAGAGCCGACTGCAGAGGCAACGGAAGAAGCGGCAGCAACTGAAGAAGCACCTGAGGAAGCGGTGGCAGCACGCGCCATCTCGCTCGACATCCCCGAAGGCGAGACCTTCCGCGTGGCAGTTGTCATGCCGTCCACCGCCACCGACCTGGCCTTCAGCCAGAGCATGGCAACCGCCCTGGCCGCCATCCAGGACGCCGTCGGTGAAGACCGCTTCGAGTACGCCATGTCCGAGAACCTCTTCGTCGTCGACGACGCCGCCACCGCCCTGCGCGACTACGCCAGCCAAGGCTACGACCTGGTCATCGCCCATGGCTCGCAGTACGGCTCCTCGCTGCAGGACATCGCCCCCGACTTCCCCGACACCGCCTTCGCCTGGGGCACCACCGTCAACACCTTCGCCGAGGAGGGCATCACCAACGTCTACGCCTATGAAGCCCGCTCCGAGCAAGGCGGCTATGTCTTCGGCGTCATGGCCGCCCACCTGACCCAGAGCAACGTCATCGGCGTGGTCGGTCCCATCGAAACCGGCGATGCCAAACTCTACATCGATGGCTTCGTGGCCGGCGTCAAGTCCGTCAATCCCGACATCGACCCCATCGTCAACTACATCCAGTCCTTCGGAGACCTGGCCCTCGCCGCCGAAGCCGCCGACGCCATGCTCGCCAACGGCGCCGACGTCCTGACCGGCACCGCCCAGATGGTCCCCGGCGCCATCCAGAAAGCCAAAGAGGCCGGCGCCCTCTGGTTCGGTACCCAGGCCAACCAGACCAACCTCGCCCCTGAAATCGTCGTCGCCAACCAGGTCTACGACTGGACCGTCGTCCTCGAAGACATCATCAACCGCGTCCTGGCCGGTCAACTCGGTGGCGAAGCCTACGCCATCACCCTGGCCAACGACGGCCTGCGCATCGAGTACAACGACGCCTTCGACCTGCCCGATGAGGTCCGCGCCATCGCCGAGGAAACCGCCGACGCCATCCGCTCCGGCGACATCGACGTCATGACCCAGATCGAAACCCTCCTCGGTCAACCAGCTGAAGAAGCAGCCGAAGAAGCCACGCCTGAGCCGACCGAAGAGGCAACCGAAGAGCCGACTGCAGAGGCAACGGAAGAAGCGGCAGCAACTGAAGAAGCACCTGAGGAAGCGGT
>DYEN01000093.1 GCA_020725705.1 Anaerolinea sp. | reverse complement strand
CGCAGCGACACGATCGACATCACGCCGATGGTTGATCCGCTGCTGGAGCGGTTTCCGGATGCGTCGCGCGTGCGCCAGGGCAACATCATGGCGCGGATGCGCATGGTCGTGCTGTACGACCAGTCGGCGGCGTTCGACGCGCTGGTGATCGGGACCAGCAACAAGACCGAGTTCCTGCTCGGCTACACGACCATCTATGGCGACAATGCAGCGGCGGTCCAGCCCATCGCGGACCTCTACAAGACGCAGGTGCGCCAGCTTGCCCGCGCGCTGGGGGTGCCGTCGCAGATCATCGACAAGCCGCCGTCGGCAGATCTGTGGGCCGGGCAGACCGACGAGGGCGAACTGGGTTTCACCTATGAGCTGGCCGATCAACTGCTGTACCTGCTGGTCGACGAGCGGTACACGGTGGACGAAGCGGCTGCCGAGGGGTTCGACCGCGCGCTGGTCGAGCAGATCTGGCGGCGCGTGCGGCTCAATCACTACAAGCGCACGATGCCCAGCGTCGCCAAGCTGAGCCGGCGCAGCATCGGCCACGATTTTCTCTATCTGCGCGACTGGTCGGGGTAGAAGAGCGAAGAACAGCCAAGAGCAGCAAAGAGCAGCGAAGAGCAGCAAAAAGCAGCGAAGAGCAGCAAAAAGCAGCTAAAAGCAGCAAAGAGCAGCGAAGAGCAGCATTTTAGCTGTTTTTGGCTGCCTTTAGCTGTTTTTGGCTGCCTTTAGCTGTTTCTAGCTGTCTTTTGCTGTCTTTTGCTGCTTTTCGCTCAGATCACCCAGTTATCTTCCGGCGTGGGGCGCAGTGTGGGGTCGGCGCCTTTCGAGCGCTTGCCCAGCCGGGTGCGGATCGGGGCGCGCTGGGCCTGGACGTGAATTTCCTCGGCGATCTCCCAGGCGGCGTTAGGCCGCCCCAGCGCCCGCGCCCGTGCCGACCGCTCGGCCAGTGCGGCGGGGCCTTCCGCCAGCCAGGCCGCGACCGTGTCCGCCACTCTGTCCGGCCCCGGCGCGTAGACGCCCGCGCCGCTGTCCACCACGTAGGTGACGTTGCCGTCTTCCTGGCCGGGGATCGCACCGCTGAGCACGATCGGCAGGCCCGCGATGCACGCCTCGCAGATGGTAGCGGGTCCGGCTTTGGTAACCAGGATATCGGCGGCGGCCATCAGCTCAGGCATATTGGTTACGAACGGGTGGATGGTCGTCGGCTGGTTCCAGCTTTGCGCTTCGAGGCGCCGCTTCAGCAGGCGGTTGCGCCCGGCGATGATCACCAGCTGGATGTCCAGCCGCTTCCGGTTGAGGGCGGTGGCAATGCTGAATAGCGGCCCCATCCCATCCCCGCCGCCTACCACCAGCACGGCGGGCTTGTGCGGGTCCCAGCCCAGTTTGTCGCGGGCCTGGTCCTTTGGCAGCAGCCCCTCGACGAAGTGCGGGTGAACGGGCAGCCCGGTGATGCGCATCTGATGCGGCTCCATGCCGAACAGGCGCCCCCGGTCGTAGGCGGCCTGGGTGGGAACCAGGCAGCGCTCGACACGCCGTTCGTACCAAAAGGCGGGCGTCGAGACGAGATCGGTGATCACGGTGACGAAGGGGGGGCGCTCGAGCAGGGTGGCTTCCAGGGCGCGCATGGCCGGGCGGTTGAACAGCGAGTGCACGCTGACTAGTACATCGGCGGGATGCTCTTCCACCATGCGGCGGATGCCCTGCTTCCACATCTGATTGATGACCGCCATTGCCAGCCGGTTGCGGCTGCGCGAGTCGATAAACCACAGCCCCAGGCCCCAACTGGTCGGCATGTGGTTAACCCAGCGCGGGTAGATTTCGGGCATGAAGTTGAACGGGAACGGCGTGTAGCGCCGGTAGACATCGATCAACTGGTAGGTGTACTGGCCGGGGTAGCGCTGCTCCATCGCGGCGCGTATGGCGTCCGCGGCGGCGCGGTGGCCCCCGCCGGTATCCGACATCAGGAAGACGACTCGCTTCTGTTTCATGTCACCCCGTTCGATCCGTCCGGGCGGCCCGGCTGCCCGGCAGGGAAGTGCTTTTTGACGCTGCGCTCGAACTTGCGGCGCGGCAGCATCACCCGGCGCTGGCATCCCAGGCAGACCATGCCGATATCCGCGCCCACGCGGTAGATGCGCCAGCGATCGTTGCCACAGGCGTGCGGCTTGCGCGTCTGCACCTCGTCGTGGATGTGAATCTCAATCGGCATCGCTCGCTCTCCGCGGCACGGCCTGCACAGAGCGCGCCGCGGTTCGATTGTATCCGGAACGCCGGTTGTGTCGAGACCGGATCCCGGAGCGTGCGATGGTCTTTCCGGAAAGCGCCGGTCTTGGGTTGTCTTGTAGGGGCGCGGCTGGCTGCGCCTGCTGCCCAATCAGCCCGCAGATGACGTGGGCTTCCCCGACGCCTGACACCAGCTTGCCCCGTGATCCGGCCTGCGCAGTTCACAACAGCTTCTTGATCCCATTGTAAAACACCCGGCACGTGGATGGCGACACGAGTTTGGCCGCAATCCAGGCTGGATCTGTTCAAGCAGCCGATTTTGTCGGAAAATAGACCGGTTATGACGCGCCCGATGATCCGCCCACTCCCGCCAGCGCAGTTAGGGTACGAGGAACACAGCGTGATAAAGACTCGAGACGACATCCGCAACATCGCCATCATTGCTCATGTTGACCACGGTAAGACGACGCTGGTCGACGGGATGCTCAAGCAGGCCAACGTCTTCCGCGACGCTGCCGCCGCCGGCGAGCGCATTCTCGATTCGAACGCGCTGGAGCGCGAGCGTGGGATCACGATTCTCGCCAAGAACACCGCCGTCACCTGGAATGGCGTCAAGATCAACATCGTCGACACGCCGGGCCATGCGGATTTCGGCGGCGAGGTTGAGCGCGTACTGAACATGGTCGACGGCGCCTTGCTGCTGGTGGACGCCGTCGAGGGGCCGATGCCGCAGACGCGCTATGTCTTGCGCAAGGCGTTGGCCCTGGGGCTGCGCGTGATCGTGGTGATCAACAAGGTCGATCGCCAGTACGCGCGCGTCTCGGATGTGCTGAACGAGACGTTCGACCTGTTCATCGAGCTGGGCGCGTCCGACGAGCAAGCCGAGTTTCCGCTCATCTACGCCATCGGCCTGGAAGGGGTGGCGGGCTATAAGCCGGAAAGCATCGGCAACGACCTGACCCCGCTGTTTGAGACGATCCTGCGCGAGATCCCCGGTCCCACGGTGGACCCCGACGCGCCGGCCAGGCTGCAGGTCACCACGCTCGATTACGACAACTACAAAGGGCAGATCGGCGTCGGGCGCTTGCAGTCCGGCGTGCTGCGGCGCGGGATGGACGTCGTGCGCCTGACGCCCCAGGGTCAGCGCACGCCCGGCAAGATTGTCTACCTGTTCACCTATCACAACCTGGCCCGCCAGGAAGTGGACGAGGTACAGGCCGGCGACATTATCGCGTTCGGCGGGCTGGACGAGATCGGCATCAGCGACACGATCGCGCATCCCGGCGTCGAGCAACCGCTGCCCGCCATCAACATCGAGGAGCCGACGGTGCGCATGACCTTCGGCGTCAACACGTCGCCGTTCGCCGGGCGCGAGGGCAAAACTGGCTGGGGCACCTCGCGGCGGCTGCGCCAGCGGCTGTACGACGAAACACGTAGCAACGTCGCGCTGCGCGTGCAGGACGGCGCCACGCCCGATCGCTTCATCGTCAGCGGGCGCGGCGAACTGCACCTAGCGATCCTGATCGAGACCATGCGCCGCGAGGGCTACGAATTCGAAGTCAGCAAACCCGAGGTGATCTATCGGCAAGACCCGGATACAGGCGAGATGCTGGAGCCGGTCGAGGAAGTGTTCCTCGAAGTGGCGGACGACGTGGTGGGGACGGTGGTCGAGCTGCTCGGCGTGCGGCGCGGCCAGATGCAGGAAATGAGCACCCACAACGGCACAACCTATCTGCGCTATCTGGTCCCCACGCGCGGCCTGCTCGGCTTCCGCTCGCAGTTTATGCGCGCCACCAGCGGCCTGGGCACGCTGAACACGCTGTTTCACGGCTATGCGCCGCTGGCCGGGCCGATTCCGGGGCGGCAGTTCGGATCGCTGGTGGCGTGGGAGCGCGCGGTGGCGACGGCCTATGCGCTGACGCACACCCAGGCGCGCGGCACGTTTTTCATCACGCCCGGCACCGAGGTGTACGAGGGGATGGTCGTCGGCGAGCACATCCGCTCGGAAGACCTGGCGGTGAACGTCGGCAAGACCAAGCAGCTCAGCGCGATCCATACCCGGTACTACGGCGAGGAACTGCGCCTCAACCCACCGCGCCAGATGAGCCTGGACGACTGCATCGAGTTCCTGGCAGACGACGAGTTGCTCGAAGTCACGCCGCAAAGCCTGCGCATCCGCAAGCGCATCCTGAACAACGAGGAGCGCCAGAAGGACCAGAAGCGACGCGAGCGGATGCTTGAGGGCGAGGGGTAGGGGTCGAACTGCCCGGTCTGTTTGTTTTTTGTTGTCGGGCGGCGCCGGCCCGATTGCGTGCCGCGCGGGCGCGTTGACGCTATGATCTGGCGTGCCGGGCTGCACTGCCCGTAACCCGAACAGACACGCTGGAGAGCGCCGTGCTGTATAACCTGACCCCGGAGATTCTGATTGGCCGCGTGATCGGCCTGGTGATCGGCTTTACGCTCCACGAGTGGGCGCATGCCTACGTCGCCTATCGCCTGGGCGACTACACCGCTTACCGGCAGGGGCGGCTAACGCTCGATCCGCGCGCGCACATCGACCCGCTCGGCATCTTCCTGGCGCTGATTGCGGGCTTTGG
>DYEN01000092.1 GCA_020725705.1 Anaerolinea sp. | reverse complement strand
TCTTCAGGAAGCTACGGCGTGAAAGCCCTTTCTGGTTCATAAGATTTGTTTCCTTTCGTCCTTGTACTGACCGAAAGTATGTGTTGGTAGACGTCTGTTCGTGCCGGGCATCACCTCACTTCTTCTCGTGCCGCGGGGCAACGCACACGCGTTCCGGACCATCATCCCCAAAAATCGAGACCGGGCATTTCATTGTGAACGTTTGCAGTCGCCATTAATTCAAAAAACATAGGCAGCCAGTAGGCGAACTTTTCGGGCGTAGCGCCCTGCGCAATAAAGGTTACCTGCCGCGTGTGATGGTAGATGACGCGAACCCAGCGCTTGCGCACAGCATCGTGATCGGCGTAGGTGAAACGCGCTTCCAGCATCAGCACGCGCCCCTTGACGCTCTGGTCGCGCAACTCGAACGAAACCGCCGGGAGCTGTTCCAGCGTGCCGAAGAACCCTTCGGCCACAGTCTCCAGATCGTCGGTTGTCAGCGTTGTGTCAAGGTGGTCGAGGGACACACCCGCAATGGTGTGAGGGTCGTCCGGGTCCGGGCCGTAGACCTGCCCATCACGGCCGTCCGGCCACTCGAAGCGGTGCCAGTTCATCGGCGTGAAGAAAGAATAATAACGTGTCCGGTGCCAGGTTAAGCCCTGGATGCTCGGATACGGTCGGTGCGGTGTGCTCACGCAGCACGCTCCCACAAACAAATATAATCGGGCGAAACGCGCCGGCCGGGCAGTTCTGCAAGCGCTTGCAAGGCAGCGGCTAAAAAATCCGACCGCTGCGCAAAAGTTCGTTTGACACCTCTTTTTCTTTTATACAGCGGCTTGCAGCATCGTGCAACTTTTAAACATACGTCCAGATTGCTTCGCCCCGCACCATCTTAACTATAGGCAGTTCTGAACTCAGAATAGTACGAATCACGGCAGTTGACAAGTCTGCCGAAATGAAGCCTGGGCCTGGGCGC
This sequence comes from Anaerolinea sp., assembly GCA_020725705.1. Classification (GTDB taxonomy): domain Bacteria; phylum Chloroflexota; class Anaerolineae; order Aggregatilineales; family Aggregatilineaceae; genus DYGX01. The sequence continues at coordinate 2,555 of DYEN01000092.1, read as the reverse complement.
AAGGCTTAGCGTCTTAAGGCTTTTTTGCGCTTCCTTTTTTCAAAAGAATCAAAAAGTATGCTAGAATATACTGAAACAGAGATACTCTTGAAAAAATGTCCGCACGCTTTGCGCGGCTTTCGGATACAGGTTTGTGGGCGCGGTCTATGCGCAGCCAGTTCTCTCTTCTGCAACAGTCCCAGCAATCCGCCCTCTATCACAACAGCCTTGCCCTGCCGCGCCACGAGTACAGAGTCGTGGCGCTGATGCGTGCTTTGGGTGCGCTGTCGAGGGGGGAGCTGGCGCAGCACCTGGGGTACTCGCGCGCCACCATAACCGGCCTCGCCAAGACCCTGATCGACGGCGGTATCTTGCAGGAGATCGCGGGCACGCAATCCACAGGTGGACGGCGGCCCCGCCTGCTCGATTTCAACCCGCAGTTTGCTTATGTTGTCGGCGTGGACATGGGCGCCACCAGCGTGGACGTCGGGCTGGCCGATTTCCGCGGCGACCTCTTATTGCGCCACCAGGAACCAATCGACGTTCGCGACGGCCCGGAGCCGGTGCTGGATCGTGTGATCGCCATCACACAGGACCTGATCGGGCGCTGTGGTGTGGAGCCGGCCCGCGTGCTGTCGATGGGTATCGGCGTGCCCGGCCCGGTCGACTTCGTGAACGGCGTTCTCAGCGTGCCGCCGATCATGCCGGGCTGGGAACGCTATCCGATCCGCCAGAAGATCCAGCAGACCTTCCCGCACATGACCGTTGTGGTTGATAATGATGTCAACATGATGGCCCTGGGCGAGCTGCGCGCCGGCGTGGGCCGGGGTGTAGATAATTTCATTTACGTCAAGGTCGGCACCGGGATCGGCGCGGGGATCGTCGTCGGTGGCGAGATCTATCGCGGCAGCACAGGCAGCGCCGGAGACATCGGGCACATCCAGGCCGATCGCAACGGCCCGGTCTGCCACTGCGGCAACATCGGGTGCATCGAGGCGATGGCGTCCGGCAGCGCCCTCGCCCGCCAGGCCATGCAGGCTGCGCAGAGCGGGCGCAGCCCGATCCTGGCGCAATATCTGGCGAGCGGCGTGCAACAGCTCACCGCCGAGCATGTCGGCTCGGCGGCCCACGCGGGCGACAAGGTCGCCATGGAGTTGATCATGACGAGCGGCACCCTGATCGGCGAAGTTCTGGCCGGCGTCGTGAACTTCTTTAACCCCAGCCTGATTCTGATCGGCGGCGGAGTCGCCAACATCGGGACGCAGTTCCTGGCGACCATCCGGCGCGGCGTGCTGTCGCGCTCGCTGCCGCTCTCGACCCAGCACCTGCGGATCGACTATTCCCCAATGGGCGAAGACGCCGGCGTGACCGGCGCGGTCGCTCTGGCGCTTGAGTACTTGTTCGTGATCAAATCCTGATCGAGCAAAGGAGGAGGCAATCGCACACAAGAAGCACAACAAACCGGGTATTTCCGCCAACAAGTGTCAGCAAGTAATAGGAGAGCGGATCCATGCGTAAATTGCACCTATTGAGCGTTTTAGCCATAGTGCTTTCGTCGGTCTTCTTCTTTAACGTGGCCCAGCCAACCCAAGCCCAGTCCGAATGCACCGGCCCGTTCACGATCGGGGTTTCGAACAGCTTTGTGGGCAGCGAGTGGCGCACGCAGATGATCCAGAACATCGAGAATGTGGTCGCCGAGTTTAACGCGGCGGGCATCGAGGTCAATCTGGTCATCGAGAGCGCCGACACCGATGTGGCCGGTCAGCAGCAGCAGATCCAGAACCTGGTCAACCGCGGGGTGGATGCCATCATCATCAACCCCGGTGACCAGGCTGCCCTCAACTTCGACCTGGAAGAAGCCGCTGCCCAGGGCATCGTCGTCATCGCCGTTGACCAGGAGATCGGCGCCCAAGGGGTCTACAACGTCGTCATCGACCAGACCGAGTGGGCACGCATCAGCGCACGCTGGCTGGCCGAGAAGCTCAACGGTCAGGGCGACATCGTGGTCATCGAGGGCTTCGTCGGCCATCCCGCCAACGAAGCGCGCATGGCCGGTGCCCTCGAGGTCTTCGCCCAGTACCCCGGCATCAACATCGTCGGGCGCGAGAGCGGTGGCTGGGACCAGGCGACCGGTCAGCAGGTCATGAGCGACTTCCTGGCCAGCCTGCCCAACATCGACGGCGTGTGGACCCAGGACGGCATGGCCTTCGGCGTCCTGACCGCCATCCGCACCGCCAACCCCGCCTCTTGGCCGGTCGTCAGCGGAGAAGCGCGCGCCGGCTACCTGCAACTGTGGCACGACGTCCTCGCCGAGCAGCCGGACTTCTCCTCCATCGGTGTCGTCAACCCGCCCGGTGTCGGAGCCGATGGCGTCCGCGTCGCCATGGAGATCCTCTGCGGCAACACCGTCGATGAGAGCCAACTGCAAGGTCCCTTCGGCAACACCCTCTACGTCCCCATCCCCTACGCCGTCACCGATGAGGACTTCGCCAGCTACTACCAGCAGTTCGGCTCCTTCCCCGCTTCCTACACCCTGGATGGCTTCATCACCCAGGAACAGGCCGCGGCCTTCATGG
>DYEN01000091.1 GCA_020725705.1 Anaerolinea sp. | reverse complement strand
GCCGCGCTCGACAAGGGCGACCGCGCCTGGGTAGAGCAGAACGGCGACCGGCCGACCGAGGTCGAAAACGTCCTTCTGCGGATGGTGCGCCCCTCGAAGACGCGCTACGAGCAGTATTACAACGTGATCGCCAATCCGCTGCTGTGGTTCATCCAGCACCAGTTGTGGGACATCCCGCGTACGCCGAGCATCACGCTGGACACCTGGAAAGCCTGGCGCAACGGGTACGTGGCGATCAACAAGCTGTTCGCCGAGGTCATCGCAGACAGCGTGCGCGGCGCCAACCGCCCGGTGCTTATCTTCCCGCAGGACTATCACCTCTACCTGGTGCCCAAGTTCCTGCGCGAGCTGCTGGGCGACTCCGTCCAGATTCAACCCTTCATCCACATTCCATGGCCGGGGCCAGATGCCTGGCGCATTCTGCCCGAGCCGATCCGCCTGGAGCTGCTGACGAGCCTGCTGGCGTCGGACCGGGTGGGCTTCCAGACCAAGCGCGACGCGTTCAACTTCGTGCAATGCTGCCGCTTCTACGTGCCGGATGCGCACTCGCGCGGGAGCCGCGACTCGATCTACTACCAGGACCGCAAGATCGAGGCGCGGGCCTATCCCATCTCGGTCGATGTGAACAAGATCGAGGCGCTGGTCGAGGAACCAGAGGCGCGCCTGCTCAAGTCGCAGATGATCAACGCCATCGGCGATCACCGGCTGATCCTGCGCGTGGATCGCATCGAGCCGAGCAAGAACATCCTGCGCGGGCTGGAAGCCTATCGCGCGCTGCTGGAAAACCACCCGGAGCATCGCGGGCGCGTTCAGATGATGGCGCTGCTGGTGCCCTCGCGCATGGAAGTGGACGAATACCAGGACTATTTGCGGCAGATTATGGCCCAGGCGGGGATGATCAACGCCGACCTCAGCGACCAGTACTGGGAGCCGGTTCGTATTCTGGTCGGCGAGAACTACTACCGGGCGCTGGCCGCCATGCAGCTCTACGACGTGTTGCTGGTCAACCCGATCGCGGACGGGATGAATCTGGTCGCGAAAGAGGGGGTGCTGGTCAACCAGCGCGACGGGGTGCTGGTCCTATCCGAGCACGCCGGGGTGTTCTATGAGTTGGGTGAGCACGCGCTGATCGTTTCGCCCTTTGACATTCACAGCACGGCGGAAGCGCTCCACCACGCGCTGACCATGCCGGTCGAGGAGCGACACGAGCGCGCCGAGGCGATGCGCCAGCAGGTACGCGCCAACGATGTCAGCCAGTGGTTTTACCATCAGGTGGATGACGCGCTGGCGGCGCTGAGCAGCCGGGCCAGGAAGGATTCGACCCCGGCGACGCCCGGCAGCAGCGCGTCGGCATAGGCGCGCACCAGATCGGGCGTGTCATCGGATGCGACGCCGAGCGCCAGCGTGTGCAGCGCGCCGGAGTCGCGCAGCTCGCGGGCGGCGCGCAGGGCGTCGGCGTCGGTCGTGTCGTCGCCGAGGTAGATCGCCCCATCAAGCGCATGCTCTTGCACCAGCCGGCGGAACGCGGACCCCTTGTTGACGCTCAGCGGTGGGCGCAGTTCCAGGACCATCCGCCCCCGGTACAGGTGCAGGCCGTGCTCGGTGGCAACGGCTTCGGCCCGAGGCACGAAGATCGCTTCGGCTGCCGCCGGGTCGTCTGCCCGGCGATAGTGCACCGAGAGCGTGGCGCCCTTGTCTTCGATCTGCATGCCGGGCAGCAGGTCGTCGCGCAGAGCATCGCGGGCGGCTTCGAGCGCGGGCCG
>DYEN01000090.1 GCA_020725705.1 Anaerolinea sp. | reverse complement strand
GTCACGCGCCCGCCGTGCCGGGCAATCAGCGCTTCGGCTTCGCTGCGCGTGAGGGTTGGTAGCGTGCCGGTCAGCACAAAGGTCATGCCTGCCAGCGCGTTCGAGACCGGCTGCGCCTGGGTCTCTCGTTCCAGGCGCACCCCTGCGCGACGGAACTTCTCAATCAGCGCGCGGTTGCGTTCCTGGGCAAACCACTCCACAATCGCCCCGGCGATGTGCGGACCCAAGCCGGGGATCTGCTCTAGTTCTTCTTGGGTAGCGGCGGCCAGCGCGTCGATCGAGCCGTAATGTTCGACGAGCAGCGCGGCGATAGTACTCCCCACGCCCCGGATGCCAAGCGCACCGATCAGGCGGTCGAGCGGGCGATCCTTGGCCGCCTCGATATTCTTCAGCAGGTTCTCCACCTTCTTCTCAGCGTACCCTTCCAGCTCGAGCAGGTCTTCGGCGCGCAGCGTAAACAGATCGGCTTCGTCGCGGATCAGACCCGTGGCAAGAAGCTGCCGCACCCCTCGCTCGCCCAGCCCGGCGATGTCCATCGCGCCGCGCGAAACGAAGTACTCCACGTTGCGTGCCACGCGCTCCGGGCACGATGCGTTCGGGCAGTAGTAAGCAACCTCGCCTGCGGCCCGCTGGACCGGCGTGCCGCAGGCCGGGCAGGTTTCCGGCGGCTCGATGGGCTGCTCGTTGCCGGTGCGTGCTGCGATCACCGGCCCGACGACATAGGGGATAACCTCGCCCGAACGTTTGACGATCACGGTATCGCCGATGCGAATATCTTTCAGGCGAATCAGGTCGTAGTTGTGCAGGCTGGCCTGCCGGACCGTTACGCCGCTAACGGCCACCGGCTCCAGCACTGCGCCGGGTGTCAGCACGCCGGTTCGCCCGACATTGTGTGTCACCCCGATCAGACGGGTGGTCACCTCTTCGGCGGGGAACTTGTAGGCGATCGCGCCGCGCGGGTCCTTGCCCACCACGCCCAGTTCCTCGAAGAGCGCATGCGAGTTCACTTTGATTACCAGCCCATCGGCCTCGTAGGGCAGATCGTGCCGCCTGTCCTGAAACGATTCAATGTACGCGAGCGCATCGTCCAGGCTGTCAAAGTGACGCGCTACATCCAGCGCCACCTTGAAGCCCAGTGCATGCAGGTAGTGGAGCGTTTCCCACTGCGTATCTGGCACGTCGCCGTCAGCCTCGATGACGGCATAACAGTACGCCGTCAGCGGGCGCGAGGCGGTGATCCGCGCGTCTTTCTGCTTGAGCGCGCCCGAGGCGGTGTTACGCGGGTTGGCGTAGGGGGGAAGGCCGTCCTCGATCATGCGCCGGTTCAGCGCCTCGAAATCCTTCTTGAGGAACAAGACTTCGCCGCGCACGACCAGCCGCGCGGGGGCCGGCGGCTGGCTGGGATCAACCGGGATGCGCAGGGGGATCGAGCGCACCGTGCGGACGTTGGGCGTGACGTCGTCGCCCACCTCGCCGTTGCCGCGAGTTGCCCCCTGCTCCAGCACGCCGTTGCGATAGGTGAGTACCACGGTCAGGCCGTCGAATTTCGGCTCGACGACGAAATCGAGCGGCGTGTCCGCCGGCAGAAGGCGCCGGATCCGGTCGTGCCAGGCGCGGACATCCGCTGCGCTGAACGCGTTGCCCAGGCTGAGCACCGGGCGTGGGTGGCGAACCTTCGGCAGGTCGGCCTGCAGATCGCTGCCGACACGCTGTGTGGGCGAATCCGGCGTGATCAGCTCCGGGTGTTCGGTTTCGAGCGTCTTTAGCTCGTGATACAGCGCGTCGTATTCAGCGTCGGTGATGATCGGCTCGTTGAGAATGAAGTAGCGGTAGATGTGTTCGTTGAGGGTGCGGCGCAGTTCCGCTGCGCGTGCGGCAAGATCCTGATCGCTCACAGAGTCCCCCGATGCAGGTGTTATGGCGAAACGACCGTCAGGTAATTGCGGGCGGCCCAACCGAAACGGCTGGAGTCATTCGGGTCTTCAAGGCGCCACCATTCCAGGCCGTTGACGGTCTGCGGCCCGTCCACGACTACAAATTCGTCGTCATCATATGCCAGAAAGCGGGCGGTGCTGCCGGTGCCCGGTTCCATGCGGATGTTCAGACCGCTCAGTCCCACACCGACCACACGTACGGTCGCGCCAATCCGGAACTCGCCGGGCGGCAGCGACGGGCTAGGGATCGGCGTCGGCAGCACCGGCGCGGCGGTCGGGGTGCTCGGAAAGATGCCCGCCGGGCTGGTCGGCGCAAGGCCTGGATCGCGTCCCGATGCACTGAAGAAGTCCTGACTGAGCGTGGGCATCGACGTGACGATCCTGACCTGGGCGGGCTGGTTGCCGGGTGTGTTGGGCGCGCTAAACTGGGCCAGGGCAAACACGATCAGACACGCGGCGGCGCCGACGGCTCCGACCAGCACGATTAGTGACCACCACGGCAGATACCAGCCGCTGTCGGCAGGCGAGGGGCGGCGCGCTACCCCCGCCGGCGCCGGAGGCAGAACAGGGCCCGCCGCAGCCACAGTCGGCCGGGGATGGGGTCCAGCCTGGCGTGATGCCTGGGGGGCCGCGCGGCGTGGAGCCGGTTGGCGCGGGGAAGGCTGACCCGGCGCAGCGGGCAAAGCCCGCGTTTCTTCGATGCGCCCGGTATCGTCCAGCCCAGGCTTGGAGCCGGGTGTGGTGGGGGCGGGTCCGGGCTGATCGGGGGGAGGCGCTGCCATTCTGTTCTGTTCCCTGGCCGGTTCGCTGCCGCCCGTCCGATGTAACCGGACGGGCAGCGTTCTTCTGGCGCCAAGTATACCACACCGGAGCGGGACGACACGCGGCGATTTGACGATGCCCGGCGCGTGCAGTACGCTTGCTGAGAACCGGACAGGGCGTTGTATCTGTTGTTGAGCACGAACCATGCCTGCTTACGAATACGTCGGCAACCTGCACGTCCACACCCCCTACTCCGACGGCCAGGGCACGCACCACGAGATCGCCGAAGCGGCGCTGCTGGCCGGGCTTGATTTTGTCGTGTTCACCGATCACAACCTGCTGGTGTGTGGCATCGACGGGTACTACGGGGACGACGAGCGCGGCTATATCCTGTTGCTCGCCGGGGAAGAGGTGCACGACACCCAGCGGTTGCCGCAGTGCAATCACGTGTTGGTCTATGGAGCGGGTCGGGAGATGGCTGCCGAGGCAGCGGATCTGCCGGGGCTGTTGCGGGCGGTCTCTGATGCCGGCGGGCTGACGTTCATCGCCCATCCGGACGATCACGCCGTCCATTGGCTGGGAGAGCCGGCCATTCCCTGGCTCGATCGCAGTGTGCAGGGTTTTACCGGTTTGGAAGTGTGGAATTATATGTCGCGCTTCAAGGACTACCTGCAGAACCAGATGGACGCGGTTCGCCATGTCTTCCGCCCGGAAGAGATCGTCGTGGGGCCAAACCCGCGCACGCTGGTGCTTTGGGATCAACTGCTGGCGATAGGGCGCCGCGTGGTCGCGATTGGGGGAGCGGACGCGCACGGCACACGCTACACGTTTGGGCCGCTGTCACATGTCGTGTTCCCGTACGACTTTCTCTTTAATTGCGTCAACACGCACGTCTTCACCAAAACGCCGCTGACAGGCGAAGCGGCCATCGACCGCGATCTGATCTTCCAGGCGCTGCAACAAGGGCGCGCCTTCATCGGCTACGACATCCCCGGCGACACGCGCGGCTTCCGATTCTCGGCGCAGGGGCAGAACGCCCAGGCGATCATGGGCGAGCAAATCCGGCTTGGCCACGGCGTTACGCTGCAGGCGCTGGCACCCGCCCGGTCGCGGATACGGGTGCTGTGCCGGGGCGAGGTGGTGGCCGAAGAGGCGAATGTCGTCAATCTCACCCATGTGGTGCGCGAGCCGGGCGCCTACCGGGTCGAGGCATGGCGCGAATACAAAGGGCGCGAGCGCGCCTGGATCCTCAGCAACCCCATTTATGTGACGCCCAACTCCACCCGGATCACCCCGTAAGCCCGACTGTGAAACGGTGGACGGGTTGCCACCGCTGCGCTATAATATTCCGAACGCCCGTTCGAACAAGTGCCGGAGAGATGCGATGCCACCGTTTGAGTTGATCTCGGACTACAAGCCCACAGGGGACCAGCCGCAGGCGATTGAGCAATTGGTGGACGGCATCGGCCAGGGCCTGCGCTTTCAGACGCTGCTTGGCGCCACCGGAACCGGCAAGACGTACACGGTCGCCAACGTCATCGCCCAGGTGCAGCGCCCTACTCTGGTGCTGGCGCATAACAAGACGCTGGCAGCCCAGCTCTACGCGGAGTTCAAAGAGTTCTTCCCGCGCAACGCGGTCGAGTACTTCGTCAGCTACTACGACTACTATCAGCCCGAGGCGTATGTGCCGCGCCACGATCTGTACATTGAGAAGGAGACGGAGATCAACGAAGACATCGACCGGCTGCGCCTGTCGGCAACCGCCGCGTTGCTCAGCCGGCGCGATGTGATCATCGTGGCGTCCGTATCGTGCATCTATGGGATCGGCAATCCGGCAGCGTGGGGCAAGGTCATTCTGGAATTGCGGGCCGGGTCTATTCACCGGCGCGATCTGATTCTACGTCACCTGGTGGGCATCCAGTACAACCGCAACGACCTGGAGTTGCGCCCCGGAACGTTCCGCGTGCGCGGCGACACACTGGAGATCGCCCCGGCGTATAGCGAAACGGCCTACCGCGTGCAGATGTTCGGCGACGAGATCGAGCGTCTGGTGGAGTTCGACCCGCTCACCGACGAGATTCTGGACGAGCCACGCGAGGTCAAGCTCTTCCCGGCCAAGCACTTCATCACCGAAGAGGAGAAGATGCGCCAGGCGCTGATCGACATCGAGCAGGAGCTTGAACAGCGCATTGCCGAGTTTCAGAAGGCGAACAAGCTGCTTGAGGCTCAACGGT
>DYEN01000009.1 GCA_020725705.1 Anaerolinea sp. | reverse complement strand
GGGCAGGCCAGCCTGCCGCACGCCTGCGGATCCGGCTCCCCGCGCAAACGCTGGCCGGCGGGCAGCCGTTTCCGGGCATGGATCTGGTCATCATTCTGATCGACGTGGGCGACGAGCAACTGACGGCGATCCAGTACACCTATCAGGGCGCGCCGGAAACCAGCGTGTACCCGGCGTTCGAAACCTGGCTGGACGAACATGTCGCGGCCATCGCCGTGCCCGATCCCGCCGCTGCGCAGGAAACGGATGGATAAGCTGGCATCTGGCGGCGGAAAGCGCGGCATCTGATACGTGTCAGGCTGGCGGCAGCCTGCTATTATTAACGGCACGCTGCGAGCGATGAACGACGAGGATCAGCCCAAAGCGCTTTACTGGGAAGCGTCTTACGAAATCGTGCTCAGCCTGATGGAGCATCATCCGGACGCCGACCTCGACGCGGTGGGGCTGAACGAGCTGTTCAACTGGATCATCGCGCTGCCGGGGTTCGCGGACGACCCGCTTCTGGCGAACGACGAACTGCTCACCGAGATCCTGCGCGAGTGGTACGAGGAGATGAGCGAGGCATCATGAGTGATTTTCTACGAGAACTGCACGATCCCGATATCCCTGTGCCGGAAGGGATCCAGTCGGCAGTAGCCGTCACCCGGCTCGACAAGCTGCTCTCTACCGTCTACAACTGGGGGCGGCACTACTCCGTCTGGCCGATGGCCTTTGGCCTGGCCTGCTGCGCGATTGAGATGATCGCTGCCGCGTCCAGCCGCTACGATCAGGCGCGTTTCGGGATGGAAGTGTTGCGTCCCAGCCCGCGCCAGGCCGATCTGATGATCGTCAGCGGGACGGTCACGAAGAAAATGGTAGTGCCGATTGTCCGGCTGTACAACCAGATGCCAGAGCCGAAATATGTGCTGGCGATGGGCGCCTGCGCTTCGGGCGGCGGGCCGTTCAAAGAGGGCTACAACGTCGTGAGCGGGATCGACAACTTTCTTCCCGTCGATGTCTACGTGCCCGGCTGCCCGCCCACTCCCCAGGCGTTGCTCCACGGCTTCATCACCCTGATCAAGAAGCTGGACAGCCAGTCTCTGGGCAACCGCAACAGCATGCCCTGGTACAGCCGAGGGCCGAGCGACGCTGTCCCGGTTCCAATCTTGGGGCCGGATATCATCGACCCGCGCCAGCTTCACATGATCCGGCGCTACGCCGCCCAACCGGAACCCACCGATGAGTCCGCAGCCGTCGAGGCCGAGGCGTGATCAACACCGCCGGCCACCAGCGTTGCACGTGAAGGAGATCGTATGACCGAACACGCTCCCACCGCCGACACCGTTCTCCCGGCGGACGACGTCCTCAACCAGCTTTCGGCACGTTTTGGCGCCGCGCTCCAACGCGACACACGTCCCGGCTACGAGGGGTTGATCGTCGATCCGGATCATCTGGTAGCCGTGGCAACGGCGCTGCGCGACGACCTGGGATACGATTATCTCGCCAGCGCGACCGCCGTCGATTATCTGGGCAAAGGCGACCATTTCGAGATGGTCTATCACCTCTGCCAGACCAGCGGCGGGCCGCCGCTGGTGTTGAAGGCGCAAACCCCGCGCGAGACCGCCACCCTGCCCTCGCTGGTGAGCGTCTGGCCCGGCGCCGAGTTCCAGGAGCGCGAAGCCTGGGACCTGATGGGCATTCGCTTCGAGGGGCACCCGGACCTGCGCCGCATCCTGATGTGGGAAGGGTTTGCCGGCCATCCGCTGCGCAAAGACTGGAAAGAAGCCTATTACGAGCAAGAACAAAAACCGTTTGATAGCCGCTGGCCGGGCGGTCACGTCCGGCGCGCGGAAGAGATGGTTCCTTACGGCCGCAACGTGCGCTACCCGGAAGGCTTCTCGCCGGAAGAGTACGAAGAGATCGCCGAGACGCCGCAGGCGCGCGGGCTGTCGAGCCTGGGGCCGGGCGTCGAGGTCGAGGAACTGGCGACCGACCGGCTGGTGGTCAACCTGGGTCCGCAGCACCCCAGCACGCACGGCGT
>DYEN01000089.1 GCA_020725705.1 Anaerolinea sp. | reverse complement strand
TGCCCTGGTCGTAGAACTGGGCTGCGGCCAGGCGATCGCCCGCGACGAAGCTAACGTAGGTCGCGCTTGTGTCGAGCGCGAGCGCGTCGTCGAACCAACGCGAGCGCATGAAGACGTGCCCGTTATAGGGCGCGATCCAGGTGCGCGGCGCGGGGGGTAGGCCGCCATGCGCCGGGTCGCGCCAGAGGAATTCTTCAACGGCCAGCCAGCCGGGGACGGTGTTGGGCGGCTGCGCCAGGAACCAGTCCATCCAGTTGGCGTGGTCACTTCCGGCGAACACAGTCTGCAACAGCGCATCCTGGGCGCGGCCATAGAACGCGGCGGGGTGGTTGCGCGGCGTGTCGCCGATGATGGCAGGATAACTATGCACCCGCATCTCGGACACACCCGCGCCGAGGCGCGTGCTACCCGGCTGCCACAGAAACAGATCGTACGCCAGCCGGTCGCGCCACCAGAGCGTGTCGTCGAAATAGTTCTCTCCCGCGGCGGTCCACCAGCCGAGCGCCGTCTGGACCAGCGCCCACCCGGCATAAAAGCCATGAAACGGCCCCTCGGCCCAGGCGCCGCCGGTCTGCTGGTCGAGGGCGGGGAGCGTGGTCTGGGTAAAGAGCGTACGGGCGGATGCGATCAGGCCGTCGGCTTCCAGGCGCGCGCCGCGCAGGGCCAGCGCGCTCGCCGTCAGCGCCCACAGCCCGCGGGCGCTGTCGCTGGTGAAGCTGCGCGGCTGGCCGTCGCTCCACAGCAGCCCGCCCGGATCGAACTCCGGATCGCGCAGGCGCTTGGCCGCCGCAGAAAGCGTCTCTTCCAGTACAGCCCGGGACGAGTCATCGAGCGCGTCGTGCAGCCAGTCGTAGCCTACCGCCAGCGCAGCGACGCGGTCGAAGAAGGCTGCGCTCAGTCCGGAGCCGGTCAGCGCCGGATCAGCCGCGACATCTCCGGCCAGCGCGTCCAACAGCGGCAGGGCGCGCGCGGCGTACGCGTCATCTTCGCTGACCAGCCATGCGATCGCCAGCGCCCGCAGCGCCCCATCGGGATATGCCTCGAAATCCGCTTCCGGGCGGCTGGAGCGGGCATAGTCCAGCAGCGCCGTCCAGGTGGCGTGGCCCTCGGCAGCGCGCGGGCGGAGCGTGCGCTCCACATAAGCCCGCGTGATCAGCAGGCGGGGATGCTCACCGGGCGCCGCGAGCGGCAGCGGCAGGACATCCGCCTGAGCAGAGACCGCGCGCCCGCCGCCCGGCGCGGCAACCAGACACGCCCATAGGGCGAGCAGGATCAGGCTGTGCAGCGCCCACGCGGGGCGCTTCCGGTGTGGCACGGGCATCAAAACGGGAGATCGTTCTCGTCGAGCGGGACGAAGTTGGTCGAAGGCTCGACGCGCAGCCAGGTGCGCCCGATGCGGAAAAGCTGGCCCGGCTGGATCTCCACCCGCCCGGTGATCTTGGTGTCTCCGACGTACGTCCCGTTGGTGCTCTGTCTGTCTTCCAGCCAGAAGGTCTCGCCGTCGTAGATCAGCACGGCGTGCTCGCGCGAGACCTGGCTATCGTAACTCAGGCAGATATCCAACCCTTCGCGGCGGCCAATGCTGATTACGATTGGCTCTTCCGAGTCGAGCAGCCGCTCGAACGTCAGGACGGCGCCGTCCTGCGGCCCGCTCATCAGCGCAACTTCGATCTGTTCCATCCCTGCGAACTCTCCGCTGTTCCGGACGATTGGCAGATCTAATTCTACTCGCCCCGGCGCCAGGCTGCCTATTCTTCGCCGCCCAGGCGCTGGCGGGCCTCGGTGCGCTTCTCGCGCGAGGGGCGGTGCGACGGATCGATCTCCAGCGCCCGGTTGAAGACGCTGACCGCTTCCTGCCAGCGTTCGAGCTGCATCAGCGCCTCGCCGCGGTTGTGCCAGAACCAGACGTCGTCGGGGGTGATCTCGGTGGCGCGCACAAAACACGCCAGCGCCTCTTCGTAGCGCCCCAACGCGCTGAGCGCCAGCCCTTTGCCGTTCCAGGCCCAACCATAGTCCGGGCTGAGGGTCAGCGCCTGGTCATACGCTTCGATGGCGTCGTCATGGCGATCCATGCGGCGCAGGATCTGGCCTTTGCGCGCCCAGGCGGATTCGTTCTCCGGCTCCAGTTCAAGCGCCCGCTCCGTGACGTGTAGCGCGTCCTCGACGCGCCCAAGCGAAAGCAGCGGCTCGATCTGGTTGATGCAGTACCAGATGCTGGTCGGGTCTTCTTGAGCAGCGCGCTCGTAGCTGAGCAGGGCTTCCTCGCGGCGATCCATCGCTTCGAGCGCCAGGCCGCGCCCGTTCCACGCCCAGGCATAGCCCGGCTCCAGCTTGAGCGCCTGATCGTAGGCGGCGACGCTTTCCTTATAACGCCCCAGACGGCGCAGTGCCTGGCCGCGCTTGGCCCAGCTCTCGGGATGCTCGCGGTTCAACCGCAGCGCGCGCTCCAACGGCGCCAGCGCATCCTCGTATTGCTGGAGCAGGATCAGCTCGTCGGCCTGGTTGTACCAGAACCACACATCGTCCGGCTGGAGCGTGGCAGCCCGCCGGAAGCACACCAGCGCCTCTTCGTGGCGGCCCAACGCGCTGAGCGCCAGACCGCGCCCGTTCCATGCCCAGGCATAATCGGGTGCCAGTTCGACGGCGCGGCTGTAGCTTGCCAGGGCTTCTTCGTTGCGCCCCATCCGGCGCAGCGCCTGGCCCTGCTTGGCCCAGGCACGGATATACCGCGGGTCGGCTTCGAGGGCGCGCTGCAGGGCGGTGAGCGCGTCAGCGTAGGCTTTCAGGTAGACCAGGGTGTCGCCCTTGTTGTACCAGTAGAGCGGGTTGCCTGGCTCGGCCTGGGCGGCGCGGTCGTAGGCTTCGATCGCTTCTTCGAAGCGCCCCAGCAGCTCCAGCGTCACGCCGCGCTCGTTCCACGCCCAGGCGTAGTCCGGCTCTAACTTGACGGCGCGCGCCAGATATTGCAGGGCCTTTTGCGGCTGATCCAGATGGCGGTACGCGTTGCCCAGCCTGGCCCAGCTTCGGGCATGGTCCGGGTTGATCTGCAACGCCTGTTCCAGCAACTGAATCGCCTCGTCGTAGCGTTCCTGCAGCACGAGCAGATTGCCCTGGTTGTACCAGTGCCAGACGTCGTGCGGGGCATATTCGGCGGCGCGGCGATAGTGGTCGAGCGCCTCGTCGTAGCGGCCCATGCGCTCCAGCACGATCCCCTTGCCGTTGATCGCCCAGGCGTAGTCCGGCTTGAGGCGCAGCGCCTGGTCGTAGGCGTCGATGGCGCTGTCGTAGCGTTCCAGATAGCGGTAGACTTGCCCCAGCTTGGCCCACGAATAGGCGTGGTTGGGCGCGACACGCGTTGCCTGCTGGGCGGGCGCCAACGCCTGCTGATAGCGCCCCATTTCGACCAGCATCTCGGACTGGTTGTACCAGTGCCAGACCTCGCTCGGCTGATGGCGCGCGGCCTGCTCGAAGGCCTCGAGCGCCTCGTCTAGGCGGCCCATCGCCTTGAGCGCCAGCCCTTTACCGTTCCAGGCCCAGGCATAGGGCGGGTTCAGTTCCAGCGCGCGGTTGTAGGCGTTGAGTGCCTCGGGATAGCGTTCCAGGGCGCGCAGCACCTGACCGCGCTTGGCCCAGCTTTCGGCGTGATAGGGGTCAATCGATAGGGCATGCTCCAGCACGTCCAGCGCGCCGTCATAGTCGCGCATGGCGTGCAGCGCCTCGGCCTGGTTGTACCACGCCCAAACGTTGCCCGGCTGAAGCTCGGTTGCGGTCTTGTGAGCGGCCAGCGCGCGCTCGATCTGGTTGAGCCGCTCCAGCACCTGCCCCTTGCCGGTCCAGGCCCAGGCGAAGCGCGGGTTGAGTTCCAGCGCGCGGTCGTAGCTGGCGAGCGCCTCTTCAAAACGGTTAAGCAGGCGCAAGGTTCGGCCCTGGCGCGCCCAGGCCCAGGCGGAGTTTGGCTCGATCTCCAGCGCACGGCGATAGGCGATGAGGGCTTCTTCAGCGTAGCCCAGCTCGGTCAGGCTGTAGCCCTTGTCCATCAGCTCGCGCACTTCCAGCGCCGGGCCGCTCTGCTCCATCTCAGGCGGGGCGCCGGTCACGGCCTCGTACTGCTCGGCCAGGGCGCCGACCAGCTCGCTCCAGGTCTGCGGGCGGTTG
>DYEN01000088.1 GCA_020725705.1 Anaerolinea sp. | reverse complement strand
TGGTTCTGTTGCTGCAGTCCGAAGAAGTTCGGGGTCACGTAGTGCGGGTTTTTAGGAGAACCTCATGAAATCGCGGTTTTTCCCACTCTTTGTGACATTTGCGATCTTCACCGTGCTCTATCTCTACTGCTACACGCAATACTCCAGCTTTGGCAGTATGCGCGTGGTCTGCAACCTGCTGCGCAATAACGCTCACCTGGGCATCCCCGCGATCGGCGTGACCTTCGTGATTCTCTCCGGCGGCATCGATCTGTCGGTCGGGTCGGTGATCGCCTTTACCGGCGTGTTCTGCGCGCTGATGATCGAGCGCCAGGGACTCCACCCGCTGATCGTCTTCGCGATGGCGCTGACCATCGGGACCGCCTTCGGCGCGACGATGGGGGTCTTCATTCACTATTTCAAGATACCGGCCTTCATCGTGACCCTGTCAGGCATGTTCCTGGCGCGTGGCATGGCGTATGTGCTGACGACGGAGTCGATCAGCATCCGGCATCCGTTTTATCTGGAAGTCTCCAAGCTGGTGTATGTTTTTCCCGACAAGGGGCGGTTCACGTTTGCTGCCGGGGCCTTTCTGGCGGTGGTGATCGTGGGCATCATCCTGGCGCATTTCACGCGCTATGGGCGCAATGTCTACGCCATCGGCGGCAACCCGACCGGGGCGCTGCTGCTGGGCGTGCCGGTCGGGCGAACCATCATCGCCACCTACGCGCTGAGCAGCTTTCTGGCGACCTTTGCCGGGATCGTTCTGTCGCTCTCGAAACGCTCCGGTGACTCAACCATCGCGCTGGGCGCCGAGATGGACGTGATCGCCGCGGTCGTGATCGGCGGCACGCTGCTCACCGGCGGGGTCGGCTACGTAATCGGGACCTTTATCGGCGTCCTGCTGCCGGGCGTGATTCACACCTATCTGACGCTGGACGGATCGCTGTCTCCGTGGTGGATCAAGATCATCATTGGCGCCCTGCTGTTCGGGTTTATCGGCCTGCAGAAGCTGCTCAGCAGCAACACGGGCGTTCTGGAGACGCTGCGCATTCCACGGCCAGTTAGACAATCCGCAGGGTAAGCGAGGGGTGGGGCGGCGGGTGGTGATGCCGGCCGCATTCACCACCCGCCGCGCATTTCAACTGCTCGCGGCGGCGCATAGTTCCAGCATACCGGGCTTCCATACGCTCAACACCGTTCCCGCCCGGCCCCGAGTATCGCTGCTGCCGGACACAGTGCTAGAATGTCCAAAAACTGCTGCGCGGGAGAGCACGCCTTGCCGGCAGTGCCTGTAACACCGCCCGCGCATCCGTCCAACCCGCCGTCTGCTTCGGGCGCCACAACGAACCGAAGCGCCGATGTGGAGATGGCCCGGACATGACCAAGCTGCTACGCAACCTCGAACTCGGCGTCAAGCTGAACGTCGTGTTGCTGTTCGTCTTGAGCATCTTTCTGGTCAGCATCATCTTCTTGCTGAACCGCAACACACAGCGGCTGACCAATCAGGTCGGTGAAGAGCGCGTGATCGAAGAAGTGAACATCCTCGAAAACCGACTGGCGGAGTTTGAGGAAAAGCTGCTGGTCGACATCAACTTCCTGACCGGCAGTGTGTTGTTCTTTCAGGCAGTCGGCAGCCGCAACGAGGAACGGGTAGCGGAGATCGTCGACGCGACGAATGTGCTTTTGAAGCTCGACGATATTACGGTGGTGGACGGTGATGGGAAGCGATTGGTCGACACCGGCGCCGAACATGATCACATCGAGGAAGATAAGCTGCTGGCGGTGGGCCTGAGCGGGAGAGAGACGGTCGCCCTGCTGGTCGACGAGACCAGCGGAGAGACGCGCATCAGCATCGCCGCCGTTGCGCCCGTGGTCAACACCAACGACAACATCCTGGGGGCAATCCAGATGAGCCGCCGGATCGACAGCGATTTTCTTGAGACGCTCACATTCCGGCGCGATGCGGTCCACCTGGGGTTGGTGTATGGGGATCAGATTGTGGCGCGCACGCACGAGCGCGCGCCTTCCCCTCCGGTGCCGGTCGACATTCTGGCGAACGGTATCGCGATCGAGCGAGGCCCGCTCGACCAGGCGCGCACCGGCCAGACGGTCATTTTGGGCCATCTGATTTCCGGCGATCGGGGCGTGCCGCACGCGGTGGCCTATGTCCCTGTCCGCACGGACATGGAGACATTCCCCGCCGTGGTGATGATTCTCGTCGAGCTGAAGGAAATCTATTCCTTTCAGCAGAGCACGCTGAACAACACGGTGCTGATCTTCTCGGCGCTGACGGCGCTGGCAATCGGGGTGATCTACGTCGCCATCCACCGCACGATCATCCGCCCGCTGAACAAGCTCCGGGCCATTGCGCAGACGATGACCAGCGGGCAATACGGCGAGCGCGCGCCGGTCTATTCCCACGATGAGGTCGGCCAGCTTGCTCTGGCGTTCAACGATATGGCGACCGCCATCCAGCAGCGCGAGAGCAGCCTTCAGGAAGCGCGCGAGCAAGCCGAGCAGGCGGACAAAGTCAAGTCGATGTTTCTTGCCAGCGTCTCGCACGAGCTGCGCACTCCGCTGAACGCGATCATCAACTTGACGAAGTTCGTCGCGCTGGGTATGTACGGGGACGTCAACGAAGAACAGAAAGAAACGCTATACAAGGTTGAGGCGAGCGGAAAACACCTGCTCAATCTGATCAACGATGTGTTGGATATCTCGAAGATCGAGGCCGGATCGCTGGAGCTTTTTGTCGAGGACGGGCTGAAGGTCAGCGAGATCATCCAGCTGGCAGTCGAGACGTCCAAGGGGCTGTTGCTGCAAAAGCCGGTGACGCTGCGCTGCGAGATCGAGCCGGACCTGCCGCTCCTCACCGGCGACCAGCAACGCATCCGGCAGATAATGCTCAACCTGATCTCGAATGCCTGCAAATTCACCGAGGCAGGCGAAATTGTGATTCGGGCGTACTGCCAGGATGGCGAGCTAATCATGTCGGTGAGTGATACCGGCCCCGGCATTGACCCGAAAGATCATGAGGTGATCTTTGAAGTCTTTCGGCAGGCAAAAGCTGGCGTGCGCAAATCGGAAGGCACCGGCCTGGGGCTGGCGATCTCGCGGCGGCTGACCGAAGCGCATGGAGGCCGTCTGTGGGTAAAGAGCGCGCTGGGGCAGGGAGCGACCTTCTATGTGGCCCTGCCAATCGAATCGTCGCTTGTCGTGACAGCTTAGAGGTGACAATTAGAGGTGACAAGGGCTGTGACCTGTCTGGAGCCTGCGATCCTGTACTTTGAAGACGATACGCTGAGCCGCGAGGTGATGGAAGTGTGCCTCAAGCGCGGCCTGGGGTATCGCAACGTCACGATCTTCGCGGACAGCGCCGATTTTGAAACCCGGCTTGCCGAGCTGCCGGTCAAGCCGGACGTCATCTTCCTCGACATCCACATCGAGCCGATCGACGGTTTCGCGATGCTGAAGACTATCCGGCAGCATGCCGTCTATGGCCGGACGCGGGTCATCGCGCTGACGGCGAGTGTCATGAACGAGGAATTGAAGCTGCTGAGGGACGCCGGTTTTGACGGGGTGATCGCCAAGCCGCTGGATTTTGACACCTTCCCCGCCACGCTGCGGCGCATCTTGAACGGCGAGCAGGTCTGGCATGTTAAATAGGCAGCGCGGGGGGTATAATTGGCCCGAGTACCGTCGCACGGTTTGGGGTAGCTTGAAGCGCGAGAAACAATCGAATGGCGAAACGTCACGCACTGATCATCGATGATGATGCCTACAGCCTCTATGTGATGGAGCGGCTGCTGGATCAGGAAGATATCACCTATACCGGGGTGGCCGATCCGACGCAACTCGAAGAGGTGCTGCAAACCCTCGATCGGGTCGATATTGTCTTCCTCGATCTCGAAATGCCCAAAATGGACGGCTATGAAGTGCTGGCGTTTCTCAACGAGCGTCTGGCGTCGAAGGTGCCGGTCGTGGCCTGCACGGTGCACACGGCTGAGATCGGCAACACCCGGCGTCATGGTTTTTTCAGCTTCGTAGCAAAGCCGCTGGATGTGGACCGCTTCTCCGATCAACTCAACCGGATTCTAAACGGCGACCCGGTATGGGAAATGCGTTAGCCGGCGCCCCTACCGGGTGATCGATGCGGCGCGAACCGGCTCCGGAAATCCGGGCGGGAGCGCCCCGGTGCCGGACCGCCCCCGCCTCAGCCCTCTGTAGGCCGGTCGCGAATCCCGGCTAGTCGCCCGACGCGGGTCGGAGCACGGGTTCGCGCGCAAGGCCCTCATGTTCCCGAATGCCTTCAGCGGGCAGCGGCTCGGGATAGGCCGCCATGCCGTGCTCGTGGAGATCGAGACCTATGCGCTCGCCTTCAGGGCTGACGCGCAGCCAGCGGATCGCTTTCAGGGCGCCGAACAGCAGGATGCCGCACCCAACGACGTACAGGCTGACCGCGCCCACACCAATAATCTGCGTCGCCAGCTGGTCAAGCCCGCCGCCGTGCAGCACGCCGGTCACGCTCTCGGACCTGGCGAAGATGCCCACCGCCAGCGTGCCCCAGATCCCGGCCCCGGCGTGCACGCCGACCGCCCCGACCGGGTCGTCGATGCGCAGCCGTTCCAGCCCGACGACGACCGCGTACATCACGCCGCCGCCGATCGCTCCGATAATGATTGCTTCGGTCGGCGTGACTACGGCGCACGGCGCGGTAATCGCGACCAGCCCGGCCAGCGCGCCGTTGAGACCCCAGCCGAGCTGCGGGCGGCCCGACAGATACCAGCCGAGCATCACCGCGGCGAACGCGCCCGCGCACGCCGCCAGATTGGTGTTGACTGTCACCAGGGAGATGCTCAGCGCGTCCGCGTTGAGCTGGCTGCCGGGGTTGAATCCGAACCAGCCCAGCCACAAGATGAAGGTGCCCAGCATCGCCAGCGACATGTTGTGACCGGGCATCGGCACGGCATCCTGGCCAAAGCGGCCGATGCGCGCGCCCAGGAAGATCGCCCCCACCAGGGCCAGTAGGCCACCGGTCGTGTGCACCACGGTCGAACCGGCGAAGTCGTGAAAGGCGGTCGCGCGCTGGCCCAGCCAGCCGCCACCCCAGATCCAGTGTCCCACAATGGGATAGATGAGCAGCGAAATGACGGCGCTGTAGACCAGATAGCCCCGAAACTGCGTGCGTTCGGCCATGGCGCCGGAGACGATGGTGGCAGCGGTCGCGGCGAAGACCAACTGGAAGAACGCGAACGCGTAGAAGGTGACGGTCAGGCCGGGGTAGATTTCCGGGGCGTCGCCCAGAAACCACCACCGCTCACCGCCCACAAACAGGCCATCACCCCCGTACATCAGGGCGAAGCCGATCGCCAGGAAAGCCAGCGATCCGATGACGAAGTCGAACAGGTTCTTCATCAGGATGTTGGTGATGTTCTTGGCACGGGTGAAACCCGCTTCTACCAGGGCGAAGCCAATCTGCATCCAGAACACGAGGAAGGCCGCGATCAGCATCCAGACCGTGTCCAGATTGCGTGTGAGCACGGCCGGGGTCGGCTGATCGTCTTGTGCAAATGTGACGCCTGTCAGGGCGCCGGAAACGATGAGAGCCATGGCGAAGATGAAAAGGGTGCGTAGAAAGCGGCGAGATTTCATCTTTGCTCACTCCTCTGTTGGGCATGTCGCCCAATAAAAAAGACGGAACGACGAATAATCTCATTCTATGAAGAACCGGTGATTTGACACGGTGCAATCAGTTTGGAATTTTTGCCGAAAATCCTGTGCGAAGTGCCCAAGACACAGCCTGCCGCGCGCCGCAAAGGAAGCAAATCCGGATGGGCGCTCGGCGCAAAATCCGGCGGCCGGGGCCGGTGCACGCCGCAGCGCGCTTCCGATCCCGTGGCCGCCGGTTGGACGGGCGAATGATGAGAGTTGTGCGTTCGGTCGATGAGTTGGTGAGATAGCCGCGGCGCCGGTTTGAGCCGGCTGGCGGCCGGGCTTACGGTGCCGGTGGGATGTTCTGGTTGAGGTGGAAGAGATTGTCCGGATCGTAGCGGCGCTTGATCGCGGTGAGCCGGTTCCACGTCTCTCCCGGATACGCCTCGCGGATCCGCTCCGCGCCATCCTCGCTCATGAAGTTGACGTACGCGCCCGGCTCACCCTGGCGCAGCGCCGCCGTGAGATGCGACACCCACTCTTTGTGGATCGCTGCCTCGGCGGGGTTGGTGTAGAGCGCCACGACGTTAGCCATGATCCGCCGCGTGCGGTGAGCGAACGCGGTAGCCTCGGCGGGCACACGCGCCACCGCTCCACCCAGCACGCGGAGATGCACCAGGGCGACGTTGGCGCTGGCCTTCTGAAGCTGATCCACGATCGTCTCGGCCGCGACCTGATCGATGCTGTCGGTGAAGAACGTTCTGTCCGCCACCAGCATGGGGAAGCCCTCATCGTCCGGCGGGTAGATCTCCGGATAGCGCATGGGCCGGATCATATCGGCGAGCGGGGTCGCCAGCGCGCGGAACGGCGCGATAGCGCGCTCACCGGCTTCCGCGTCGCCCGCGTAGGCCATGATGGCCATCACGAGCAGCTTGCCGTGATGCTCGGCCGGGATGAACGGCATGGGCGGCGCGACCATGACGTTGGCAATGATCGACAGTTCTTCCGGCGCGGCGTCGGCCAGAGCGATAAACTCGCGCACGATGTCTGCCGTGGCAGGAAGGAACAGCATCCCGCCCACGATCGAGTCGACCGGATGCAGCCGATACTGGAAGCGGGTCACCACGCCGAAGTTGCCGCCGCCGCCGCGGATCGCCCAGAAGAGATCGGGGTGATGGTCCGCGTCAACGTGCAGGATCTGGCCGTCCGCCGTCACGATCTCGGCGGCCAGCACGCTATCGATCGTCAGGCCGTATTTCCGGACGAGATATCCGATGCCACCTCCCAGTGTGATTCCACCAATGCCAACCGAGCCGGTATCGCCGAACCCGGTTGCTAGGCCGTAGGCTCCTACGGCGTTCGTGTACTCTCCTGCGGTCAGGCCGGTTTCGGCCCAGGCTGTGCGGTTGTCCGCGTCGATCTCCAGGCCTTTCATGGCCGACAGATCGATGACGAGTCCGCCCTCGGAGACGCTGTGTCCGGCGGCGCTGTGACCACCGCTGCGGACGGCCAGCTCCACCCCGTGCTCGCGGGCGTACGTGACCACGCGCGCGACGTCTGACGCATCGGCCACGCGGACAATAGCGGCGGGCCGGCGGTCGTACATCCGGTAGTAGACGGCGCGCGCCGAATCGTACGCGGCGTCGTCTGGCGTGATGACTTGCCCCTTGAGCATGGTTCGCAGTTCCGGGATCGAAACCCCATTGCGGGCGAGGCTGGCGCCGCTCTGCACGGAGGGTGCGTGCTGGCTTGGTGAGGACATTAGCACACTCCTTGTCTCTATATCCGCGAACGGATCTAGAACGCACGTGTCGCAGGATAAGGTATTTATCGAAAAAAGTCAATATATCTCTTTTTTATCTGCAAAAACCTTTGACTCAGTACGCAAAGGCTGGCGCAAAGTTGCTGCATCACGCGGTGATGCCGGCGGCGGAGCAGCGATTTTCGGGCGCAGAACGGCGTGTAAGTGTGCAGATAGGTGATGTTGTTGCTATGATCCCATCGTCGTCCGCTACGAAAGCGCCGAGGGTTGCCGCCAGGCACAGCCCGACCCTTTCCCGTCCGGTTACAAACGCACTCGACACTGAACCCACAAAACGTTGTAACTTGAGAGTCTGAGGAGAGAAGGTCTATGGTAAAGCGTGTTCTGATCGTAACTTTGTTGGCTGCGCTATTGGCGGTGCCGCTGGCGCTGTACGCTCAGGAAGATAACCTCCCCGAACTGATCCTCGCAGCGCGGCCAGGGTACCACCCCGAAGGGATCGATTGGGACGCCGAGCGTGGCGTCTTCGTCACAGGCTCGCTGACCGAAGGCGGAGTCTTTACAGTAGCAGATGATGGCACCGTTACTCCGCTGGCCGAAGGGCACGAAGGGTTGTCCAGCACCGGCGTGCATGTGGATGCCGAGCGCAATCGCGTTCTGGTTGCCATGCCGGATTTCAGCGCCGCGCAAAACCCTGAGGCGCCGGGCGCGGCTGCGCTGGGCGCGTATGACCTGGACACGGGCGAAGAGTTGTTCTTCGTCGATCTATCGGATCTGGACGAAGGGCGCGATTTCGGCAACGATGTCACCGTGGATGCGGACGGTAACGCTTATCTGACCACCAGCTTCAGCGGTGTGATCTATGTGGTCGACACCGAGGGCAACGGCGAGGTGTTCCTCGCGTCGGATGATTTTGCCGTGCAGGGGTTTGGTCTGAACGGCATCGACTATCATCCGGAGGGAAACTTCCTGTTGGTGGCCGTTTCGGGCGCGGGCGCGATCTACAAGATCCCGCTTGACGCCCCGGAAGCCTACACCCAGGTTGAGCTGGAAGTGCCGGTCAGCATCGACGGCATGGTGCTCTATGAAGACGGCAACCTCTACGCGGTCGCCAGTGTGGATGGCGCCCAGGCACGCGAGGTAGTGGTGCTGGGCAGCGACGATGACTGGGCCAGCGCGACGATCCTATCTCGCCAGGAGACTCAGGCCGACCTGTCGCCGACCACGCTTGCCATGCGTGACGGAGCCGCCTATGTCGTTCACGCCAAGTTCGCCAGCATCGGCTCCGATCCGCCGGTGGAGACCTTCGAGATCCAGCGCTTTACCTTCGAAGACCTGACAAGCGCCGGTGAGCCGGCGGGAGCCGGCGCAGAGGGTGGCATGACCGCCGCGCACGGTGAGGAGCTGGTCAACACCCGCTGCACCGTCTGCCACACGCGCGAGCGTATCGACGCCGCCAACAAGGACCGCGCCGGGTGGGAAGCGACAGTAGACCGCATGATCTCGTATGGTGCCCAGCTTACTCCCGAAGAGCGCGAGGCCGTCCTCGACTATCTGACCGGTGGTGATTGAAGAGCAGGTGCTCCGGCACCACCTGCGGAAGTGTTGGATGGCGAGACACTGATCCAAACGCGGTGTACCGTCTGCCATTCGCGCGCGCGGATCGACGATAAGGACGAAGACCGCGAGGGCTGGACGGAGATCGTCGACCGGATGCGATCCTATGGAGCGCAGTTGTCGGAAGCCGAGCGGGCCGTGCTGATCGACTATCTGGTCGCCACGCACGGCGAGGACGATGACGACGATCGTGGGCGGGGTCGCGGTCGGGGTCGAGGCCGTGGTGGAGACGATCCGCACGACGACGATTGAGCTGCTGAGCCTTGATGATGAACCCCTGTGCACCCCTGCCAGGGGTTCTTCTTTTCCGCATTCCGTGCGGGGCCGTCCGGCTGTCTGTCTGCTCGTAGCCGAAGATCGATGCCCGCTGCCGCGCAGCGTCAGAGCACTACTCTCGGTTCGGGCAGCCGTGTCTGATCTCAAACAGAACATTTGTACATATTGATGAGATAAAAATCACAAATATAATGTTATAATTGTTGCTATCGTCAATCTGCGGAGGTCACCATATGGACACAAGACAGTCCGGCATTCCAGACGGCGCCATTGTAGTGAGGAATCTGCAGAAATCGTTCGGGGATCACAAGGTCCTGCATGGCATCGATCTCACCGTCCGCCGCGGTTCGATTCTCGCACTGCTGGGGCCAAACGGTGCGGGTAAGACAACAACCGTTCGCATCCTCAGCACCCTGCTGCTTCCGGATGGCGGTGAGGCCTGGGTCAATGGCTACGATGTGGTCCGGCAGGCATGTGAAGTACGCACCAGCATCGGTCTGACCGGGCAGTTTGCGGCGGTCGATCTGTACCTGACCGGTGAAGAGAACCTGCTCATGCTCGGGCGGCTGTATCGCCTGAGCCGGGCCGATGCCAAGCGCCGCACCTGGGAATTGCTGGAGCAGTTTGATCTGGTCGATGCTGCCCGCCGCCCGGTGAGAACCTATTCCGGCGGAATGAAGCGCCGCCTCGACCTGGCGATGAGCCTGATCGCCGCGCCGCCCATCATCTTCCTGGACGAGCCGACGACGGGCCTGGACCCGCGAAGCCGTCTGGCGCTGTGGGCGCTGATCAAGGATCTGGCCAATAACGGCGCGACAATCCTGCTCACCACACAGTACATGGACGAGGCGGATCACCTGGCAGACTGGATCGTCGTGATCGACGAGGGTCGGGTGATCGCTGAAGGCGACTCGGACTCGCTCAAGGCGCGCGTCGGGGCCGAACATATGGACCTGACGATCGCGAGTGGCAGCGACTTCGCCTTGGCGCAGCAGATGGTCGATGGTCACCAGCTCCAGGCCGACCCTGAGCGGCGTGTCCTGACGATCGTGGCCAGCCACGGCGCAACTACGCTCAAGCAGGTGCTCCAGCGCCTGGAAGACGCGCAGATCGAGGTCGAAAGCGTCTCAATGCGCCGCCCAACCCTCGACGATGCGTTCCTGTTCCTGACTGGCAATGGCTCTCATGGAAACGGCACTGATCGGATTCAGGAGATTCAGGAGAAAGTCCGCTATGGCTGAGATGTCGCTGTCAGCACCCGTCCCGACCGAATGCCATAGTCGCCCGTACTGGCTGGTGTCCGATGCGTGGATCATGGCGAAGCGCAGCACCCTGCACATCATCCGCAGCCTCGACCAGGTGCTCTCGCTGGTGCTGTTCCCGATCATGTTCATGCTGCTGAACCGCTACGTTCTGGGTGGCGCGATCGACACAGGGGACGTCAGCTACGCCAACTTCCTGTTTGCCGGCATTCTCGTGCAGTCCCTGGCCTTTGGCGCCAACTACACGACCATCAACCTGGCAGTCGATATGAAAGAAGGGATCGTCGACCGGTTTCGATCGCTGCCAATGTCCGACCATGCGCTGGTCATCGGGCACATTGCCGCCGACCTAGTGCGCAACATCCTCTCGGGGATCATCATCTTGCTGGCCGGGTATGCGGTTGGGTTCCGCCCGAACGCCAGCCTCGTCGAATGGCTGTACGTCATCGGACTCGCCCTGCTGTTCACGCTGGCGATCTCGTGGCTGTCCGCGATTCTGGGGCTTATGGTCAAGAGCCTCGAGGCAGCTCAGTGGGTGGGTTTCGTCTTGATCTTCCCGCTCACGTTCGTCTCCAGCGCCTTCGTTCCCACCCACACCATGCCGAAGGCGATCCGCGTGTTCGCCGAGAATCAGCCGGTGACTCACGTGATCAATGCGATCCGTGCCTGGCTGGTCGGCACGCCGCTGGGGGATTCAGCCTGGTTGGCGGTCGCCTGGTCGGTCGCCCTGATCGCCATCTCCGTCCCGATCACAGCCTGGCTATACCGGCGCCACGTAGCCCGCTAGCGGGCCGGCGCGTGGACAGGTAGCAGATGGCCTTGCGAACCTGAACCGATCGTGGGTTCAGGTTCGTTTTTTCGCCGGATGTGTGTTTTTGCATCTGACCGCGACGCTACAAAGGGGGTGCGGCTGTCGGGCGCGGGCTAGCTGCGGTCCAACAGCCCCCACGCGCACAACGGCGTGTCACTCCACACCTGCGCCTCGATGTAGCGATCCGGGCCGCGTGCACCGTCCGGGTTCCATGCCTGCGGCAACCCGAACCGTTCCACCAGCTCCGGCAGGTCGTTGAGGGTGTAAACCTGCCCGCGCCAGGGCTTGCCGTCGTCAAAGCGCATGGCCGGGAACGAGTCACCATACGTCAGGCTGACCGTGACGGGATCGAACGCCGCGATGGGTATGCTGACCGACGCGGCATGTTCGTACCACGTCAGCAGCCAGGCACACGAGCCGACGATGAAGTAGTGTGGGGTGGTGCGTTCTGGGCGGCCGCCCCGTGCTACAAATAACTGCCGGATACGCTGCTCCAGCTCACGGCGCACGGCCAGGTATCCGGGTGGGCGCCGGCTGGCAAAGGCGCGCGCCCGCGCGTGAATCTGCGCCTGCAACCGGTCGGCTTCGTCCGGGGCGAGCGCCGTGAGGCTGCGGAACGGTCCGCAGGTAGCGTCATAGTAGTGCGTCAGCACGTCGGGAAGCGCAACAGCAGTCATAGGATCGGATTTGCCCGGCCAGCATCCTGACACCGGCGGCGATTCATCGTCAAGTTCGGCAGGATTCGCGAGTCCTGCGGGTTATACAGTCGAGACTGTCCACTGCCGCCTCGCGTCCGATCGATCTCTGGGTGGGGTTGCTGCGCCGCTAGCCGGGAGACGGCCAATGCGGCACAAGGCGGACATGATGCGTCCGATCGAGCGGGAACGAGTGCCCTTCGCCGCGGGAGAAAATCAGATGCACGGCGACCGGCGTCTCCACGTCTCCGGCGCGCAACATGACATCCCCAACTGCCCGGTCGTCCGCCCCGCTGTCCGGCGCAGAGACACCGAACAACCGCGTATATCGCTCCCGTGCCTGGAGCAGGTCGCGCGCGGCGATCTCGACCGCGATCAGCCCGGCGGCGTTGTTGGCGTGTGTGGTGAGGGCGGGGTCGGTGGGGATGCGCCGGTCTTGCGGCGTCACGTCCTGAATGAGGAAAGGCGCGAAACCGTCATCCAGCAGCGCCAGCTTCCACTGCACAAGCGTCCCATCCTGACGGCGGCGCTCGCCCGGAATGATCTCGCCAACCGCAAAGCCTGCGGCCCGCAGCCGGGCGCCCTCGGCCTCTATGTGCTCCGTACGCAGCGCGAACCCCACCAGCCCTTCACCGTGTTCCAGCAGCCGGCTGAAGTCGAGCCTGCCTGGGATGGGGCGCTCGCCGGTGGCCGCCAGCAGTTCGAGGTAGGTCCCGTTCGCGAAGGGGATGAGGGCGTTGTGCGTGGCGCGGTTGGCGTGCATACCGCCCGGCACGACGGTGAACCCCAGATCGCGGTAGTCCTGAATAGCAGTAGCCAGGTCGGCGACAGCGATCACAACATGGTCGAGGCGCAGGGACATCGCACGGCTCCGGCGGTCCTGGTGGCCGGGGATCTGGCATTACATTCTACCAGAAAACCCAAACGGCGCAGGACGTCAGGCTCCCCGACGCTGGCTTTTGCGCCTTTTGCCTGCGGGAGTCTGATTAACGCTGTGGTAGTAGTGATCTGCACGGTCCGTACCGCTCTGGCGTGTCGCTTGATCCGCGCTGCTGCCGCCGGGCGCTTTGCCTCACTCAACATGCGATAGGGGAGATCGCGACATGACCGAGGGCGCGCGCGACAGGCGCCAGACCAGCCAGAGCATCAAGGCGGCTGCGAACACGCCGGGCGCCCAGACCCCCACCACATCAAACAAGGCCCCGCCGGTTGCCGGACCGAGCGCCCTCGCCAGGCTGGTGAGCGAGGTGGACAGACCCAGCACGCTCCCCACCTCGTCCACATGGACCGCTTTCGTCACGACAGTGTGGATCGTAGCGCTCAGTACGCCGATTGAAAGCGACAGTGGCGCCAGTACGAGGAGCGTGATCCATACGTTGGGCGCGTAAGCCCAGGCGACCAGGAACACCGCCATGATGATCGCAGCGCCGCGAAGAACGCGATCTTCGTCGTAACGTGCCGCCAGCCGGCCGATTGCCACACCCTGCACCAGCGCCATCAGCAGCCCCACATAGGCCAGCATATAGCCGGTCTGGTCGGATTCCAGCGCGAGATGTTTCTGTGCATACAGGGAAAACACGCCTTCAAAGGTTGCGAGCGCCAGACCAAACACAAAGACGCTTTCCAGCAGCGGACCTACTTTCGGACGGCTGAGCATATCCTGAAGCGCATGCAGGGACAGCACAGTCGATCTGGCGGCCGCCGGCTGCGTCCGTCGGTCAGTCGGGAGCGATTCGGGCAGCCACAGATAAGCCGCTGCGAGGTTCAACGCGGTCAACAGAGCCGCGACATAAGCGGGCAGGGCATAGCGTTCCCCGGCGCTCAGCAACCCCCCGGCCGCCGGACCAATAATGAAGCCGAGTCCAAACGCCGCCCCAATCAGTCCCATTCCCCTCGCGCGGCTCTTCTCGTCGGTCAGGTCGGTGATGTAGGCGCGCGCCACGGTGATGTTGCCGCCGGTCAGGCCGTCCAGAATGCGGCTGGCGAACAACAACCAGAGCGTGTTTGCGGCGCCCAACATCACGAAACCGGCGAGCGATCCGGCGATGCTGAAGAGCAAGATCGGGCGGCGGCCATAGCGATCCGACGCGCGCCCCAAGAGCGGCGCGCCGATCATTTGCGCAGCGGCATAGGACGCGACCAGCAGCCCGACAACCGTGCTGCTGGCGTCGAACCGCTCGGCGTAAAAAGGCAGCAGCGGCAGGATCAGGCCGAAGCCGAGCATATTGACAAAGACGACCGCGAAGATTGTCAGCAGTCTGTGTTTCTGCATTCCAGCTCCCAGCTTGAGACCGAGCGCGCTCTGGCCGTGTTAGATGCGCGCGTGCCGGAAAACGTCGTCGATGGCTTCCAGTGTACGCTCTAATGCCTCGCCTTCGTGTGCCAGCGAGGCGAACCCGCTTTCGAACGCCGAGGGTGCCAGATACACCCCGCGCGCCAACAGGGCATGGAAGAGGGCGGCGTAACGCTGGGTGTCGCAGGTTTTCACTTCGGCGTAGTTTGTCACCGCTTGAGAGTGAAAAAACACGCCAAACATCGTGCCGACTGCGACGGTTTGCACGGGAATGCCCGCCTCATGGGCACCGGCGCGTATTGCCCGCTGGAGCGCGGTCGCTACTGCGGCAATTCGCTCGAATACGCCCGGCGCGCAAAGCTCTTTCAACGTCGCCAGCCCGGCTGCCATCGCCAGCGGATTACCCGAAAGTGTGCCCGCCTGGTATACCGGCCCTGCCGGCGCAACCTGCTCCATGATGTCGCGTCGCCCGCCGTAGGCGCCGACCGGCAGCCCCCCGCCGATGACCTTGCCCAGCGCGGTTAAGTCGGGCATGATCCCGTACGCAGCCTGTGCCCCACCCGGCGCGACACGAAAGCCCGTCATCACCTCGTCGAAAATCAACAGCGCGTGATGCGCCGTTGTCAGCGCGCGCAGCCCCTGGAGAAACCCGTCCGCCGGTAGCACGACACCCATGTTCCCGGCGACCGGCTCGACAATCACGGCGGCAATTTCATCAGGAAACTGCTCGAACAGCGCCCGCACCGCCCCCAGATCGTTGTAGGGGGCGAGCAGGGTGTCCTGAGTTGCGCCTGGGGGCACGCCGGGGCTGTCCGGCAGGCCAAGTGTCGCGATGCCGGAACCGGCCTGCACGAGCAACATGTCTGCATGCCCGTGATAACACCCCTCGAACTTGACGATTTTGTGCCGCCCGGTGTAGGCGCGCGCCAGGCGCAGTGCCGACATCGTCGCTTCTGTGCCGGAGTTGACGAAGCGGACCATCTCGACAGATGGCACCAGATCAATCACCGCCTGCGCAAGCTCGACCTCGACCTCAGTAGGCGCCCCGAAGCTGGTCCCGCGCGCGGCCTGCCGCTGAATCGCCTCGACCACCGCTGGGTGCGCGTGGCCGAGGATCAGCGGCCCCCAGCTCAGGACGTAATCTACATAGCGGTTGCCGTCTACATCAACCAGATAAGGGCCTTCGCCGCGCGCGATGAACAGCGGGTCGCCACCGACGCCGCGAAAGGCGCGCACTGGGGAATTGACCCCGCCCGGCATCAGTCGCGTGGCCTGGCGGTAGAGTTCGGATGAGCGCTCAATCTGCATGGTGTGTCATGTCCTCGGAGGGTAAGATGCGCGAAACATACTGCCCGGCCAGATAGCGTGCGACGGCGGCGGCGGTTTCCTGGCCCTGCCGCACACAGTCCGGGATGCCGACGCCGCGATACGCGCTGCCGGTCAGATATAGGCCGGTCGGAGCCAGCGCCTCGATCTCGTCCACGCGATCCAGGTGCCCGACCTCATACTGCGGGTTGCTGCGGTGCCAGCGGAAGACTCGCGCCAGCGTGGGGCGCGCGCTCACGCCCATGATCGCCCGCAGTTCTTCGCGCACCAGGCCGACGAGAGCATCATCATCCAGTGCGACCAGGCCTTCGCGGCGCGGCCCGCCGACAAACGCCCGCAACAAAACCGTTCCCGGTGCGGCACGCTGTGGGAACTTGGTGCTCGTCCAGGTGCAGGCCAGCAGCCGGGCCTGCTCGTGGCGCGGGACGACGAAGCCGAAACCGTCGAGCGGGTGTTCGAACTCGTCGGCGTTGTAGCCGAGCGAGACGGTCGCCGTCGAGACGTAGCGGATCGCGTCCAGTTTTGTGGCAAGCTCGGGTGCAGTGTGACGCAGCAGGTCAGCGCTGACGTAAGCGGGGGTCGCCAGGACGACCGCGTCCGCTTCGAGCATCACGCTGTCGTCCAACAGTAGACGATAGCCACCGGCCGGGGTGGCCGCCAGCCGGGTGACCCGTGTCCCCAGGCGAATCTCCGCGCGAATCGTATGCGCCAGCGCGCCGACAAGCTCTTGCAGGCCGCCGCGCAGCGTCATAAAGGTGGTCGTCCTGGCATCCCGTCCGTTGGCGCGGGCGACGCGCCGCGCGGCAATCATGCCACGCGTGAGGCTGCCGTAGCGCCGCTCGATCTCGACGAAGCGCGGAAAGGTGGCTTGCAGACTGAGCGTCTCAGGATCGGCGACGTGAATTCCTGCCATCATCGGCTCGGCCAGCACGTCCAGCGCTTCCTGACCAAGCCGCCGCCGGATGAAGTTCGCCAGGCTCTCGTCCGCCGGGTCGCGACGCGGCCGGATGAACAGGTCCAGCCCCATGCGGAGCTTCGCGCGCCACGAAAGCAGGTCGGACGTGACAAACGGCATAAAGCGTGTCGGCACAATCAGCAGCATGCCGTCCGGCATTTTGCGCAGCCGGCCGTTCCGCAGAACATACACGCTGCGCTGCATGTCATTTGTCCCGATCAGCCGATCAGCCAGCCCCAGCTCACGGCAGAGTTGCAGCGCCCACGGCTTCTGTGTGATAAACGAGTCCGGCCCGCCTTCGACCACGAATTCGCCGGCGATATCCGTGACGATCTTACCGCCGAGCTGGGCCTCGCGCTCGACCAGCGTCAGGGTGATGTCGAGGCCCTGCGCTGTGGCTTCTTTCTGCAGGAAATAGGCAGTCGCCAGCCCGGCGATGCCGCCACCAACGATGACGACGTGCTGGCTCATGCACGCGCCCTGTGCGCCGCGCGGACGAGATCGACCAGCGCCGCGATGAAGAGTGGATCGTCGTTGAGCGAGGGCACGCGGTCCAGACGCGCGCCCGCCGCTTGCGCCGCCTCACGCGCTTGGATGTCGATATCGAACAGCACCTCAACGTGATCCGCCACAAAGCCGATCGGAACGGAGAGCAGGTTCCGGTACCCCTGCTGCGCCAGCTCAACCACATAGTCTTCAAGCTGCGGACCGAGCCATGGCTCCGGCGAATGACCGGCACTTTGGTATGAGAAGGTCCAGGCATCGTCGGGCAGCCCGGCATGTTCCGCGACCAGCCGCGCGGTTTCGCGAAGCTGTGCGTCATACGGGTCGCCTTCGGCGAGGATACGTTGCGGAAGGCTGTGCGCGCTGAAGATCACGAGTGTATCTGCCGGCATTCTCGCCAGACCCTCGCTGACGCGCCGGGCCAGCGCCTGGATGTACAACGGATGATCGTGGTAACTGGTAATCGGCGTGACGCTGAAGGGGTTGGGGTATTTGGCGAGCGCGGCGTCGAGTTTGGCGAAGTATCTGGCAACACTCATGTTCGAATAGTGTGGCGCCAGCACCAGGGCGACGGCATCACGGATCCCGTCTTGCATCATCCGGTCGACCGCGTCTTCGATCCATGGGGACCAGTGGCGCATGCCGATATAGGATTTGTAGCGGCGCCCGGGTGGGGCGCCAACGTTGAGCCGCGCCTCGACAAGAGCTGCCTGGCGCCGAGTCAGCTCCAATAGCGGCGACCTGCCGCCAATGCGCCGGTAGTTCTCGGTGATCTCGGCGACCAGCTCACCCGGTGTGGGGCGCCCCCCGCGGATGTCGTGCAGATAAGCGGGAATGTCGTCCAGCGAATCTGGCCCGCCATACGCCATCAGCAGCACACCAATTGTTTCAGCCGTCACTTTTCTCTCCAGTGCCCCATGTATGCACGTAATCCACCAGCCGGCGGACGTTGTCGACAGGTGTTTCCGGCAGAATGCCATGCCCCAGGTTGAAGATATGCCCAGGGCGCCCGGCGACCCGCATCAGCACGTCATCGATGCCGCGGCGGATCTCTGGCCACGGCGCGAGCAGGGTCACCGGGTCGAGGTTCCCTTGAATGGCGATGTCCTCGCCAAGCTGGTGCCAGGCATCATCGATCCCGATCCGCCAGTCCAGCCCGAACACGTCCGCGCCGGTTTTCCGAACCAGCGGCAGCATGCCGTTCAGATCGGTGCCAAAGTAGATCACCGGCACGCCGGTGCTGCGCGCGCGCTCAATGACATGCTGCGTATATGGCAAGACGAACGCACGATAGTCCGCCGGTGACAGTACCCCGGCCCAGCTATCGAAAACTTGCAGCGCCTGAGCGCCGGCCTGCACCTGTGCGACGAGGTACTCGCCCAGCACCGTCGCCAGCTTGTCCATCAGGCGGTGCCAGGCGTCCGGCTCGGCGTGCATGAACGACTTGGTGCGAACGTGATGCTTCGAGCCGCCGCCTTCGATCGCGTAGCTCGCCAGCGTAAACGGCGCGCCCGCAAAACCGATCAGCGGGACGCGCCCGTCCAGTTCGCGCCGCACCAGCCGGATCGCTTCGAGCGTATAGGGCAGGTTTTCCTCGGTGGGCGGCATGCGAAGCGCGTCCACATCTGCCGGAGAGCGCACGGGATTGGAGATCGCGGGGCCTTCGCCTTTGACAAAGTCGAGGTCCAGCCCCATGCCGATCAGGATCGGTAGAATGTCCGCGAAGATGATCGCGGCATCTACCGCGAAGACATTAACCGGCTGGAGCGTGATCTCACAGGCCAGCTCGGGCGTGCGGATGGCATCGAGCATGCTGTGCCGTGCGCGGATGGTGCGATATTCAGGCATATAGCGGCCCGCCTGCCGCATCAGCCACACCGGTGTGACGTCCACCGGTTCGCGGCGGCAGGCCATGAGAAACCGGCTCGATCTCATTCGCCGCCCTCGCCGCTCTGTGCGATGTAGATTGTGCCGCCCTCGACGCGCACGCGGAATGTCTCGACGGCGCGCGGGGCCGGGCCGGACAGCACCCTGCCGGTTTCCAGGCTGAAGAACGCTTCGTGCCACGGGCAGCGCACCGCGGGGCCATCGCCGTTCGTCACCAGCGTTCCCTCGCACAGCGGACCCCGGGCGTGCGGGCAGCGGTTGCTCAGCGCGTAGATGCTGCCGTTAACCCGGAACAGCGCGACTTGCTGCGCCCCGTAGTACACGCGCAGTGATGACTCCGGCGCCAGCTCGTCCATCGTGGCGACCGCCAGCCATCCGCCCACCTCGGGTACATCCGGGTCCACCAGATCGCTGACGTGCGCCCCGCCGATCGAGTCCATCACTTCGGGCAGCGGCATGGCAATGCAAATATGCATCGGCGTATCGGCTTGCGTGTACATGCTGGCTTTGGTGAAGCGCAGGTCGGCGACCAGGTCTACGAAATCGTGCGGGTTGTCGCCCTCGAACGCGACTACGAACTCTTGATCGTCAATGCCGTACGAATACGTCGTGTTCAGGCGGATGTCCGGATATTTGCGCCCGACGCGGATGTGCTCGGTGATCATCTCCTGGCGCTCCTCGTGCGAGAGGGCATACCAGGCGCGTGTCTTGATGAACGGGTAAACAAACAGATAGCGCGATCCGCTCGGCTCGATCCGGATGCGCTCGTCGGCGTTCGGCGCCTGAGCGTCTTCTGGCAGGCTGATGTCGTAGATGCTGCGCTTGGTGGTCGAGAGGAACGACCGCGCGACTGACAGAAACGGGCCGAGGGCGGTGTTGCGGATCGCCGTTTCAAGCTGCTGGAAAGGTTCCATCTCTGCCGCAACAGTCCACAGCAGGAAGTCCACGTCACGGCGCATGCCGACCAGACTGTACGAGCGCAGCAGCATCCGGCGGTTGAAGTGGCGCACCGTGTCGATGAAGTCAAGTTTCGCGTCGCGCTGCTTTTCTTCTGGCAGGCGCAGAAAGGCCGCGTCCAGCTTGTAAAAGGTGTATTTGACGCATTGGCGGCCGGCGGTGTCCGGGTTGTGGGAAGGTGTTTCAGCGCTCATCGACAGCTACTCCCAGGACTGCAACCATGCGGCAGCATCTTTGGCGTGGTAGGTCAGGATCAGATCCGCTCCGGCGCGGCGGATGGCCGTCAGTGTTTCGAGCACGACACGGCGCTCGTCCAGCCAGCCACGCGCCGCTGCCGCTTTCACCATGCTGTATTCTCCGCTGACGTTGTATGCAGCGAGAGGCAGGTCGAAACGGGCTCGCACGCGGCGAATGATGTCGAGATAGGCCAGCGCGGGTTTGACCATCAGCATATCGGCGCCTTCCTCGACATCAAGCTGTGCCTCGCGCAGGGCTTCGCGCGCGTTGGCCGGGTCCATCTGATGCGTGCGCCGATCGCCGAAACTGGGCGCACTGTCGGCGGCCTCGCGGAACGGGCCATAGAACGCGCTGGCGTATTTGATGGCATATGAGAAGATGCTCACGCCAGGATATCCGGCGCTGTCGAGGGCCGCCCGGATCGCGCCGATCATGCCGTCCATCATCCCGCTCGGGGCGACGACATCCGCCCCTGCCTGCGCGTGTGACACGGCGACCCGGCCCAGAACGTCGAGGGTTTCGTCGTTGAGGATCTCGTTGCCGCGCACCAGCCCGCAGTGGCCGTGATCGGTGTATTCGCACAGGCACACGTCGGTAATGACCAGGATCGCGGGATTGGCAGCCTTGATCGCCCGGATTGCCTGCTGAACGATCCCGTCTTCTGCAAAGTTCTCCTGCCCGATTGGGTCTTTGTGGGCGGGGATGCCAAACAGGATAACAGCCGGGATATTCAGCGCCGAAAGCTCGTCAATCTCAGCCGCCAACCGGTCAACCGAGTGGTGATAGACACCCGGCATCGACCCGATCTCCTCATGCACGTTGCGCCCGTGCACGACAAACAGCGGATAGATCAACTGCGAGGCGCTGAGCATGGTCTCGCGGACCATGTCACGCAGGGTGGGCGTGGCGCGCAGGCGCCGCAGCCGGACGGTCGGGAAACTCATTCGGCGGATATCCTTTCGCTGGGGGGATGTGCGAAGGCCGTGTCGAGCGCCGCGATCAGCCCTTCGATGGTGTGTGGATCGGCGACGACATGCACCGGCAGGCCACACGCGCGCGCCGCGTCGGCAGTGACCGGCCCGATGCAGGCAATCAGTGTGCCGGGCGAGAGCGTCGCGATGCTGTCGAACTGGGCGGCGAAGCTCTGCACCGCCGAGGCGCTGGTGAAGGTGATGGCGTCCGGCGGTGGTGCCAGCACCGACGGATCGGCATCGGTGATGATGGTCTCATAGGCGACCGGTGCGTCGACCGACGCGCCTGCCGCGCGCAGGCGATCCGCCAGGATCGGGCGTGCGAGGTTGCTCTGTGGCAGAAGCACACGCAGGCCGGCCAGGCGCGTAGCCCGCGCCAGCGCGTCAAAGAGTGCCTCGGCGACGTGCTGCTCTGACACAAGCGCGGCCTGCAGCCCACACCTGCTCAATGCGGCAGCCGTTGCCGGGCCGATCGCTGCGATCTGCGGCCAGGCTGTGTGGTCCGGCGTGCGGCCCAATGCCCGCGCTCGTTCCCAGACATGCTCAACCGCGTTAGCGCTGGTGAAAATCACCCAGTCGTAGCGTTCCAGATACTCCAGTGCATGATCGAGCGGGCCGCAGTCTTGCGGCGGGCGGATGGAAACTGTGGGCAACAGCACCGGCTCCGCGCCCAGTGCGCGCAGCCGGCTGGCGAATTCCCCGGCAGCATGGGGCGGACGGGTGATCACAACACGCTTTCCGGCGAGGGACTGGGGTGTCATTGGGGAAACTCTCCGCGGACCGTACTGAGCAGCGCATCCGCACCTTGGGCGAGCGCCTGTTCGGCCAATCTCATCCCCAGGGCGTGCGCTTCACCGGCGGGCGCGTCCCCGTGCACAGTGATGGTTTGCATGCCTTCAAGGTCACTCACCCGGCCGGTCAGGTGAAGTTCGTGCTCGTCAAGCGTGGCATAGGCCGACACCGGCAGGCGGCACCCGGCGTCCAACTGCTGCAAGAACGCGCGCTCGGCTGTCACCGCGTGGCGCGTGGTGGGGTGGTCGAGCGCAGCAAGCAGCTCCAGGGCGCGGATGTCATCGGCCCGGCACTGCACGGCAACCGCGCCCTGGCCCGGCGCGGGCAGCATCACGTCGCGATCGATAACCTCGCTGATTCTCTCGCTGTATCCGAGCCGGTCCAATCCGGCTACCGCGAGCACGATGGCGTCGTATGGGCCGCCAGGATCGAGCGCCTTGTGCAGGCGCGTATCCACATTGCCGCGCAGTAATTCGATGCGCAGGTCGCGGCGGTAGGCAAGCAGTTGCGCGCTGCGCCGCAGGCTGCTCGTTCCTACGGTGGCGCCGGGCGGCAGGGTGGCGAGAGTATAGCCGGCGCGACTGACAAGCGCGTCGAACGGGTTGGCGCGTGGCAAGATCGCGCCCAGGGCGAAGTCCGCCTCAAGAGTGGTGGGCAGGTCCTTCAGGCTGTGAGCGGCAACATCGATCTCGCCATTGCGCAGGGCCTTTTCCAGTTCCTGCGTGAACAACCCTTTTCCGCCGATCTCCGGCAGGGGGCGTGCCAGCTCTCGGTCGCCGCGCGTGGTGAAGAACACAAGCTCCACATGCAGGGCGGGGTGATGCGCGCTGAGCAGCGTCCGCACGCGCTCGGCCTGCCACACGGCGAGCGGGCTGCGCCGCGTGCCGATTCGGAGTGAGGGGACCCTGATCATTCTAGGCGTTGTCTTCCAGTCCAAACAGATCGCGCGCAACAGCGGCCAACAGCGCGCCGTCCTCGTTTCCCGCTTTCGCCTTCAAATTCTCGGTGAGCTGGTGGAGCATCTTGTTCATAAACCGGTGGCTGAACTGGTCAAACAGCAGGCGCTCATGCTCGCTTTCGGGGGGCAGGCGGTTGAACACCCGTGACAGCTCCGCCTGCCGGACCTGCTCGGCCCGCTCGCGCAGCCGTTGGATGGTTGGCGCAACCGTCCGCCCGTGGTAGTCGTTCCAAAACGCCGCCTGCTCCTCGTCCAGAATACGTTCCACCAGCGGGATCATGGCCCGGCGTTCGGCCAGAGTGGTTTCGATGACGCCCTGCAGGGTGTCGAGGTCGTACAGCGCGATTCCCGGGATCTCTGCGGCGGCGGGATCGACGTCACGCGGCACGGCCAGGTCAACGATGCACAGCGGTCTCCCCCCACGCAGACGCATCACCGACTCCAGCTCGTCGCGGGTGAGAAGTATAAACGGCGCGCTGGATGTGGTGAACAACAGATCGGCGTCGATCAGCGCGTCTTTGAGTTCGGTCATGGGCCGCGCCCGGAACTGCCACTCCGCGGCCAGCCTGCGCGCGTGCTCGTAAGTCCGGCTCACCAGCACCACATCCGCGATCTTGCGCTGAGCCAGCGCCTTCGCAACCGTTTGCGCGATTTCCCCCGCGCCAAGGATCAGGATCCGCCGGTTGGCCAGCGAGCCGAGTTCTGCTTCGGCCCTGGCGATTCCCAGCGAGCTGACCGACACCGCCCCGAAGGCGATCGATGTTTCGCTGTGAGCGCGTTTGGCGGCGTGAATAGCGGCGCGGAACAAGAGCGATAGCGCGGCTCCGGCGGTGCCTTGCGCGTGCGCCTGCTGGTGCGCCGCGATCACCTGGCCGAGGATCTGCGGTTCGCCCAGTGCCATCGACTCTAGCCCTGCCGCGACGCGAAACAGATGTCGAACCGCGTCCGACCCTGAAGCCGACATGGTATAGCCGGCGATCTCGTTGGGGTCGATCCCCTGGACATCGAGCAAGCCGGCCCACAACGCATCCGCCTGATCCCCGGCGGGTACATAGGCGTACAGTTCAAGGCGGTTGCAGGTAGACAGGATCGCGACCTGGGTGTGGCGCTGTCGGGCGAGCCACTCGAGCTGCTGCGCAGCCGTCAGGCTCAGGCGCTCGCGGATCGCCAGCGGCGCGCGGTGATGGCTGACACTGCGGCACTCAAACGTAGACTGCCTCATCGGGAAAGAGACGCTCCGTGCTGCTCGTAATACTCCACCAGCGCGACCTGAACCACGTTGAACACCTGATTTACTTTTCGCAGCAGCCGCAGCCGTGCTTCGTCGTCCAGCCGGGCGACTTGCGGCATTTGCAGGGCAACTTCCGTCAGTGCGTCGCGGAAGAAAGCGGTAGCTTTGAGTCCGTCCGCCGCGCGCAGCCCAACCCTGACACAGTTCTGGGCATAGCGGATCGCGATGCTTTTTGCCTCGATCAACAGCGTTTCGTCGTCGGCGGGCGCCGATATGTGCTGCATGATCAGCCCCATCAAGCGGCGCCCAAGCTCGCGCTTCTCGTTGCGTTCGTCTTCTTCGAAGGCTGCTAACCACGAAGGTTCGGGCCGGACGGACAGCCGCTGGCGCGTCTCGACGAGCGCATAATCTCCCCAGACCTGGCCGGTGTTGGGGGCCAGAGTGCCGGTCTGACGATGCTGTGTGGCGAACATGGCGAGGTCGGTTTCACTAAAGCGGCGGTGACCCCCGGGTGTTACGCTGACCGGAATGCTGCCGCGATCTGCCCAGCGCCGCAGCGTGCTCGGATGCACACCCAGGCTGCGGGCGGCTTCTGAGAGGGATAGCCATTTCTTGTCGGGCTGGTTCATGGTTTCGTTGCTTCCCGTTGCTGCGAATGGCGCTCTGTTTTATCCCCGGTCACGGTCCCTTTTCCATTGCGCCGGGGTGACAAATGGCACTTGCCCCGTCAATTATTTTGTTGTCCAATAGTTTGCGCAATTTTATAGAGCTTTGATGACTTTTGCAAAACTTCTATCGGGTTTCTGCCAGGAGAGCACAACTGTGCCGTACCCACCGCCACGTCTCGTTTTCTGGGAAACTACTGCCGGATGCAATCTGCGCTGTATTCACTGCCGCCGCATCACCGTGGCGGAGCAGCTTACGCCCCACGATCTGACGGCTGCCGAGGCGTTCGGCCTGATCGATCAGCTTGTGCGGGCAGGGTCGCCGGTGCTGGTGCTGTCGGGTGGTGAGCCGTTGATGCGCCCCGATATTCTGACCATTGCCCGCTATGCCAGCCGCGCCGGTCTGCCCGTCGCGCTGGCGACAAATGGGACGATGATCGATGACACGCTCGCCGCCGCGATTCGGGACAGTGGCATCAAACGGGTGAGCATCTCGTTTGACGGGGCGGACGCTGCAACCCACGATTGGTTCCGCGGGCTGCCCGGCTCGTTCGAGGCGGCGCGCCATGGCTTTGAGGCGTTGCGCGCGGCCGGGCTGCCGGTGCAGATCAACGCGACTATCGCCCGGCATAACCAGGCCCAGCTTGACGCCATTCTGCGATTGGCAAAGGACCTGGGTGCGGTTGCGCTGCATCTTTTCCTGCTGGTGCCGGTCGGCTGCGGCGTCGAAATCGCCGACGAGCAGATGATCAGCGCTGCCGACTACGAACACGTGCTGAATTGGTTGTACGACACCGAACAGGCAGAGCCTTCCCTGCAACTGAAGGCGACCTGCGCGCCCCATTACTTCCGCGTGATGCGCCAGCGCCGCGCCGAGGAGAACCGGCAGGGGATTCGGCGCGGCCTGCCGGCAAGTCACGCGCGCCAGGTGGGCGGGCACCCGCACGGTCAGATGCACGCTGCGACCAAGGGCTGCCTGGCCGGGACGGGTGTTTGCTTTATCTCGCATCGGGGGCAGGTCTTTCCGTGCGGTTATCTACCGGTCGAGGCAGGGAATATTCGCGCGCAACCGTTCGACGATATCTGGCAGAACAGCCCGCTGTTTGCCGAGCTGCGCGATCCCGGTTTGCTGAGCGGGAAATGCGGTGTGTGCCAGTTCAAGGCGCTGTGCAGCGGGTGCCGGGCACGTGCGTACGGCTTAACAGGCGATTATCTGGCCGAAGAGCCGTTCTGCGTATACCAGCCAGAAGCGCGCACAACCTGAAAGCCGGCTGCGATCTGCTCGCCGCACACCATCAGGGATATGTCAGAAACGCGCGGGTCGTTG
Organism: Anaerolinea sp.; assembly: GCA_020725705.1. Classification (GTDB taxonomy): domain Bacteria; phylum Chloroflexota; class Anaerolineae; order Aggregatilineales; family Aggregatilineaceae; genus DYGX01. The sequence continues at coordinate 14,321 of DYEN01000088.1, read as the reverse complement.
CCCGCGCGTTTTTGGGGTGAGCAGAGGTCCGCCGTCACGTCCAATGGCAGGGTTGGCGCCCGCTCATTCGCGGAGATTTCCCGCGTCCCCTTTATCCACCCTTATACTCGTCTTTGTAAGAAAATGCTGAGAACTACTGCCGCCTGTCATTTTGGCGCTTTGTTGTTCGACGTTAGTTATAGAAGGGCGAAACAGCCTACAATCTGGAAGTCAGCACAAGGAGGTTTCTATGAGCGCGAAGAAGAACACGCACAGTTCGGCTGGGACCCCGGCGCAGGGCTTTACGGCTGAGGAACGCGCCGCGATGAAGGAGCGCGCCAAGGAGCTGAAAGCAGAAGCGCGCGGGAAGAAGCAGCGGGCAGACGGCGAGCGCGACCTGCTCGAAAAGATCGCTGAAATGCCAGAGGCGGATCGCGTGATTGCCGAGCGGATCCATGAAATCGTCAAAGCCAACGCGCCATCGCTCTTGCCGAAAACCTGGTACGGGATGCCTGCGTACGCCAACGAAGATCGCAAAGTCGTCTGCTTCTTCCAGGCTGCGGCCAAGTTCAACGCGCGTTACGCAACGTTTGGTTTCAACGACACGGCGAACCTCGACGACGGCGCCATGTGGCCGACCGCCTTCGCACTGAAGGAGTTGACCGCTGCTGAAGAAGCGACGATCGCCGCGCTTGTACGCAAAGCAGTGAGCTAAGGGCTGCATGCGCCTTGATGAGTGGAATGCCGGGCGTCTGTTTCCATGCGGCTGTCCGATTTCGAACGCGCAACCGCTTCGGCTGGGCCGCCTACGGGTGGTCGACTGTATTGCACCGGAGAATCAAGCCATGAAATCCATGCCGCTGATGTACGCCAACGAGGCGGACGGGCCAAGCACCCCTGAGGAGCAACAGGCCGTGCAAGCCGCCTGGATGGCTCTGTTGCGGGAGGCGAAGGCCGCGGGCGTGCTCGCCCTGTGCGGCAACGGCGCCGAGCGCGCTTATCTCCGGCGCCGGCTTGACGAGCTGGTGCAGCCGTCCGGGTGAGCCGTACCGAACCGCTTCTCTCCCCGCAAACCATTCCCCAGAAGATCCGGGCGGTCATCCGCAGATGGGAGGTCTGACGCGCGCGTCAGACCTCACCTGAATCGAAACAGTTGACATCAAAATCGGAATCGACATACAATGTGGCATGTAACATGTTACATGCTAGCCAGGACTCCCCGGTATCAGATAGTTGAGCACGATGGACATCCAATATCCTTCGCTGGTTCATACCGATCTGACAGAGCAGGTCTATCACGTTCTGCGCGACAAGATCCTGCGCCGCGAACTCCAGCCGGGCACGCAGATCGTGATCCCGGAGGTGGCACGCGCGCTGAATGTCAGCCGAACCCCGGTGAATGACGCGCTCAAGCGGCTGGGCAGCGAGGGACTGGTCACCATCAAGCCGCGCAAGGGCACTTTTGTTACCGAATTGACGGCGCGCGATGTCGAAGAGCTGTTCGACATCCGTCTGATGATCGAGTTATATGCCGCCCGGCGGCTGTTTGAGCTGGGCACAGTCAAGCATTTCCTCGCCGCCAGCCGGTCCGCGATGGACGCAATGGACAGAGCCGTTGATGAAGACGACTACCGCGACTACGAGTTGTTTATCAGCAACGACCGCGATTTCCATTTGGCGCTGGTGGGCGCCGCCGGCAACAACCACCTGATGCGCATGTATCGCAACATGAACCTGCACATGCACGTTGCCCGGGCCTATTACCTGAAAAACGTGGAACATGCCGGGCATATCCAGCGGCAGCACCGCGCCATCGTGGCGGCCTTCGAACGCGGTCGGGCGGACGACGTCTACGAAGCGCTGACAACACACATTACGGAACCCAAAGAGCGCATCTTGAAAGTCTTAAGTGAGGTTGGGGGCACGCTATAGGGACATCCGGAAGGTATACCCACAAGGCCGGTAGAGTGTTGATCGATCGCAGATCGTGCGCGCCCTTCCGCGGCGTTTGACCGGACCATTGAACACTCTTGCGATGGGCCGGCGCTTCGCAATGCGATTGCGATGCCCTGCGTTTCGTTTCCACGGGCCAGCGCGTCACTCTCATACCTGTGGGCGTCAGTTGGAAAGGAGGTTCCACCAGCCAGCGCGCGACATACGACACCACTGCATCCAACCGGCCGTAAAAAAGAACGCTTTTGAGAGGAGTAGCCAGATGCGCAAGATCTTCATGCTCGCCCTAACCGCTGCGTTTCTTCTCGGCTTGTCTGCGCCGGCGGGCGTCAGCCGGGGGCAGGACGAGATTACGCTTGTTTTCTCGGACTGGCACCTGACTGAGCCGCACTGGGAAGTTGCTTTGAAAGAAGCAATGGCAGAATTCGAGGAGATGTATCCCAACATCAACGTTGAGCTTGACTATGTATCGTACGCAGAAAAGGAGACTAAATACGCGACCGAAATCGACGCCGGCGTAGGTCCGGATGTGTTTCACATCCACGCCTACTCGCTCGCCTCGTTCATGGACCGCGGCTATCTCCACGACCTCACCCCCTTCATCGAAGCCGAGGGAGAGGGATTCCTCGACGCCTGGTATCCACAAACACTCGAGTTGATGCAGCGCGAGGGTCGCTACTACGCGATGCCGGGCGACTTCATGGCGATGGTCCTGTTCTACAACAGCAGGCTTTTCGAGCAAGCCGGCCTTGATCCCGCGAAACCCCCGACCACGTGGGACGAGTTTCTGGAGTACGCTAAGGCTCTCACCAGCGGATCCCAGTGGGGGTTTGGCGTGGTTGGCGCAATTGATCCCGGTTTCGAACTGCGCTTCAGCCCGGTGCTGTTTAGCTTCGGCGGCGATTACCTCACCCCCGACAACAAGTGCTCGGCGCTGAACACGCCCGAGGCGCGCGAGGCGTTCACCTTCTTTGTTGAGCTGTTCACCGTGCACGGTGTCATCCCACCAGGCGTCACTGCCGATAATCCGGGAACGGTGCGGCAGAAGATGGCCAATGAGCAGATCGCGATGAAGATCGGCTCCGGCTGGACCGCGCCGATCGTCAACTCCATCAACCCGGATCTCAACGCGCTTGAGGTGCTGCGTGCCGCGCCGGTTCCGGTCAAGGCCGGAGCGAATCCGGAGTTTCCGACCACCGCCTGGCTCAGCGCCTGGGGCATGAACCCGAACACCGAGCACCCCGAGGAAGCGTGGGAGCTGATCAAGTTCATTACCAGCAAGGAAATGGAACAGAAATGGTTCGACGATGCGCGCGTGCTGTCGTCACGCCAGGATGTTTCCGGCGAGTATGAGCCGCTGCTGAACGACCCATTCGCGAGCGTTATCTCGGCCGAACTGGCCCACGCGAAGTTCGTGCCGCAACTCCGCGAATGGCCGCAGATTATCGAGGCCGTTAATGTTGCCGTTCAGGAGGGCTTCATCGGCGCCAAGGCGCCAGAAGACGCTCTCCGAGACGCTTATAACCGGATCAACGAGTTGTTGGCGGGCTATCGCGCCGAAGGCGAAAGCTGCCCTGAGTTCTAGCCACTGAGGCCGTGCGGAGGGCCACCCGCTGTGGCCCTCCGCCCCAAGGACGATGCCGATGAATGAGGTCTTCAAGGCGCGGCTGAGGCTGCTCAGGCTCCCGACGCCCTCATTGATGCCACGCAACGCCAGCCTGGGCTATCTGTTCGTGCTGCCCACTCTGTTGATGCTGGTGTTGGTGCTTGGCTTCCCGGTTGTGATCGCGGTCCTCAATAGCTTCACGCCGCTCTGGTCCGCAGAGCGCGTCTTTACGGTTGAGAACTACACCAATCTCACCCGCGATGACCTGTTCTGGAACTCGCTGCGAGTCACAGCCATTTTCGTGGGCGGGACCTCGCTGCTCCATCTGTTCGTGGGGTTTATCGTTGCACTGGCGCTCAATTCCGAGATTCGGGGGCGCGCCATCTTCCGGGTCATCGCGATCCTGCCCTGGACCGTGCCAGACGTCATCTCCGGCTTGGTCTGGCGCTTCATGTACAATCCAACCTCCGGGGTTGTCAACCACGCCCTGCACCAGCTCGGTGTGACGCAGCGGTGGATCGAGTGGCTGGGCGACCCGGACCTGGCGCTTCCGAGCGTGATCTTTGCGGACGTCTGGCGCGGCTATCCGTTCGTGATGCTCATCCTTCTGGCGGGTCTGCAGGCCATTCCGCGCGATTTGTACGAAGCCGCGCAGGTCGATGGGGCGAACGTGCTGCAGGAATTTCGCTATATCACGCTTCCTAGCCTGGTGCGGATCATCGCCATTGCGCTGGCGCTCGATACCGTCTGGCAGTTTCGGCGCTTTGGCTTGGTCTACAACATGACGTTCGGGGGGCCGGGATACGCCACCGACATCCTGCCGATTTATGTCTACAAGCAGTATTTCCGGTACTTCAACTTTGAGTATGCTTCGGCGGTTGCGGTTGTCTCTGCCGTCATCATGCTGATCATTAGTATCCCCTACATCTACCTGATTATGCGGAGAGACTGATGAAGCGCAGGCGCTACGCCAGCTCGGCCACCGCCTACGGGCTGTTATTAATTGTTGTGGTCTACAACGTCGTGCCGTTTCTGTGGATGGTGTTCACGGCGATGAAGACCGAGAAAGAAGCGTACGCCATTCCGCCCACCTTCTTTCCGGAAGACCTGACCTTCGAAGCCTTCGAACAGCTTCTGCGCTGGACCAACTTTCCGCGCTACTTCCTGAACAGCACGATCATCTCCCTGGGCACCGCCTTGCTCTCGACTTTGATCGGTGCACTCGCGGGGTATGGGTTCTCGCGCTTTACCTTCCGGGGGCGCGTCACATTGATCGGTTTGATCCTGGCAAGCCAGATGCTGCCGGGTGTGCTGCTGGTTGGCCCCTATTTCAAGCTGCTGGTTCAGATCGGACTCTACAACACCTATATCGGCCTTATCCTGGCCTTTACCAGCATTACGCTCCCGTTCAGCGTGTGGATGCTCAAGGGGTTTGTGGATACCGTGCCCGAAGAACTGGATGATCAGGCCATGGTCGATGGCTGCACTCCGTTCGGGGCATACTGGCGCGTTGTGCTGCCGGTCATCATGCCCGGAATGGTCGCCACCATTATCTTCGCGTTTCTGCTGGCGTGGGGTGACTTGCTGTGGGTTCTGGTGTTGACCAGCGGTGACGATATGGCGACCGTCACCGTCGGGTTGACCCGTCTTGTCACGCAGTTCCGCACGATCTGGCCGCAGTTAATGGCCGGTTCCACGATCGGAGCGCTGCCTTCGATCATTCTGTACCTGTTCTTGCAGAACTATCTGGTGAGAGGCTTGACCGCGGGTGCCGTCAAGCAATAAACAAGGAAGGGTCGCTTGATTAATTTCGCCGGGAAAGTCGCACTGGTCACCGGCGCGGGGCAGGGGATCGGCGCAGCAATCGCCATCACGCTGGCCGAGTATGGCGCCGACGCGGTGGTGAACGACCGGAGCCTGTCGGACAGCCTGCTGGACGTTGTGCGACAAATTGAGGCGCTGGGCCGCCGGGCGCTCCCGATCGCTGCGGATGTGGCCGACTACGAGCAGGTTCGCGACATGATCGCGCAGGCGGTGCGCGAGATGGGGCGGATCGATATTCTGGTCAATAATGCCGGGATAATCCGGCGGGGTGGCTGCTCGATCACCCGCCCGAGGAATGGGAGCGGGTGCTGCGGGTCAACCTGTGGGGTCCGTATCACTGTGCCCGCGAAGTGGTGCCGGTCATGATCCGGCAGGGTGGCGGAACGATTGTCAACATCTCATCGATTGCCGGCAAGATCGGAGACCTGACCTCAGCGCCGTCCTATGGTACCTCGAAGGGCGGTCTGAACGCATTCACGAAGGCGTTGGCTCGCGAGCTGGCACCGCACGGAATTACCGTCAACGCTGTCGCGCCGCATGCCATCGAGACCGAAATGAGCCGCGAATGGCCGGACGAGAAGCGCCGGGAGGTGTTGGCGACCATCCCGCTGGGGCGGATGGGGACCGTGCGCGAGGTCGCGGAAGCGGTGGCCTTCCTGGCGTCCGATGGGGCCAGGTTCATCACGGGCGAAGTGCTCAATGTCAACGGCGGGTCTTTAATGGATTGAAACGGCGATGCTCGAAGAATTCGATTTGACCGACAAAGTGGCCGTCGTCACGGGGGGTGCCGGCGTTCTGGCGACCGCGATCAGCCGAGGACTGGTGGAGCATGGGGCATGGATCGCCTGCCTCGATATCGATCAGGCGCGTACAGACTGCCTGGTGCGCGAGCTTGAGTCGCGCGGGCACCGGGCGCTGGGATTGGCGACAGATGTGCTCGATCGGCAGGCGCTTCTCAGGTCGGCGAACGTGATCATGGAGACCTTTGGGCGGGTGGATATTCTGATCAACGCCGCCGGTGGCAACCGCATCGACGCCACCGCCTCGCCCGAATCCTTACCGTTTTTTGACCTCTCGCCCGAGGCGCTACAATGGGTTTTCAACCTCAATTTCCTCAGCGCCGTGCTTGCCTCGCAGGTCTTTGGCAAGATCATGACGGCGCAAGGGCGCGGGGTGATCCTGAACATTTCGTCGATGGCCGCTTTCCGGCCATTGACGCGCACGATCGCCTACAGTGCGGCCAAGGCCGCGATCAGCAATTTCACGCAGTGGCTCGCCGTGCATATGGCCCAGGAATACAGCCCGGCCATTCGCGTGAACGCGCTGGCGCCCGGCTTCTTTCTGGGCGATCAGAACCGCTATTTGCTGCTCGAAGAGGACGGTACGCTGACGCCGCGAGGCCAGGCGATCATCGATCACACACCGATGAGGCGGTTTGGGGATCCGGCGGACCTGGTCGGCGCAACCATCTGGCTGGTGTCGGACGCATCGCGTTTTGTCACAGGCAGCGTCGTGCCGGTCGATGGCGGGTTCAGCGCCTACAGCGGCGTGTAGCCGGCAGTGAGGCTTTCGATGAATCTACCGCACGCGCGCTTGCCGGAACGCCCGTCTCCTGTGGGCAAAGCTGTTTCGCTGTTTGTGACGTGCATCGCCGACGCCCTGTTTCCACAGACGGGGATGTCTGTCGTGCGGCTGCTGGAGCATCTGGGGCTGACGGTGAGGTTTCCGCTCGCGCAGACGTGCTGCGGCCAGCCAGCCTTTAACAGCGGTTACTGGAAGGAAGCCCGGCAGGTGGCGCGCCAGTTCCTGCGCGCGTTTGAGGATGCCGAAGTCGTCGTGGCGCCCTCCGGCTCGTGCGTGGCGATGGTCCGTCACGAATACCCGCGTTTGTTCGAAGGCGATCCCGATCTGCCGCGCGCCGAAAGGCTCGCGTCGATCACATGGGAGTTCACCGAGTTCCTCGTCGACGGTTTGGGGGTCGAGGACCTGGGTCTGCGTCTGCCCGAACCGCGCACCTTTGCGTTCCATGATTCGTGTCACGGGCTGCGCATCCTCGGGCTGCGGAGAGCGGCGCGTGCGCTGCTAGGTCGCGTCGAGAACGCTACCATCGAGGAACTGATCAACGAAGAGGAATGCTGCGGGTTTGGCGGTCTGTTCAGCGTGAAGATGCCGGATATCAGCGGCGCGATACTGCAGCGCAAAATCGATGCGATTGAGGCATGTCGCGCAGATACGATTGTGCTGGGCGACTTGAGCTGCATGATGCATATCAACGGCGGGCTGGCGCGGCTCGGAGCGCGCAAGCGCGCGCGCCACATTGCGGATGTGCTGGCCGATGGTTTGGAAGCAGGCATAGAGGATGGACGTTAAGGCGAACAATTTCATCGCCACCGCGCAGATCGCCCTGAGCAATCCCCACCTGCAGGCAACGCTCGCTGTCTGCACGCGCAACGGGCTGCAGGGGCGAACAGCCGGCGTGTTTGAGTTTGGCCGCGAACACGGTGAAGCGCTGCGTCGGCAAGCCGCCGAGGCGAAGCGACGGGCGCTGCGCAACCTGCCCGACTTGCTCGAACAGGCGGAAGCCCGTATGCAGGCCAACGGGATGCACGTGTTGTGGGCGGCGGATGCCGCCGAAGCGCGCCAACACGTGATCGACCTGGTGCGCCGGCACGGCGCCCGGCGCATCACGAAGAGCAAGAGCACCTTGACCGAGGAGATCGGGCTGAATCCGGCGTTGGAGCAGATCGGCGTCGAAGTCCTCGAAACAGACTTGGGCGCGTATATCGTGCAGTTGGCCGGCGAAGCACCCAGCCACATTGTCGGACCGGCACTACATATGTCGAAAGACGAGATTCGCGATCTGTTCATCCGCAAGCTGCAAATGCCATTCACCGATCGCGCCGAAGAGATGACGCGGTTCGTGCGCGAGCATTTGCGCCGGGCGTTCCTGCAAGCGGACCTGGGCATTTGCGGCGGCAACTTCATTGTGGCGGAAACGGGCAGCCTGTGCCTTTCTACCAACGAGGGCAACGGGCGCATGGTGACGACGCTGCCGCGAGTGCTTGTGGCACTTGTGGGGATTGAGAAGGTCGTCGAAACGCTGGCCGATTTCGCGACGCTCTCGCAGATGCTGGCACGCAGCAACAGCGGGCAGAGCATGACGGTGTACACCCAGATGATCCACGGCCCGCGCGGCGCCGGAGAAGAAGACGGCCCCGAAGAGGTGTACATCATTCTGGTGGATAACGGCCGCAGCCGCATTTACGCGACCGACTATGCGGAAGTTCTTTCGTGCATCCGCTGCGGCGCGTGCCTGAGCGCGTGCCCCGTTTACGCATCGACCGGCGGCCACGCCTACGGCTGGATCTACTCGGGGCCGATAGGCGCGGTGCTGACGCCGCTACTCGTCGGCCTCGATAACGCCGCGCCGCTGCCGTTCGCCAGCAGCCTGTGTGGCCGGTGCAAGGAAGTTTGCCCGGTGGATATCGACCTGCCCCGGATGCTGCTCGACCTGCGGCGGGACCTGGTGCAGCAGGGACATTCCCCCGTTTCCTGGTCGCTAGGCATGCGCCTGTGGGCTAAAGGAAGCCGGTCGCGGCGGCTGTTTGGCTGGGGCCGGCGCCTGGTCCGCTGGGGGATGCGTCTGATTCCCCAACGTTTGCCGGGGCCCTGGCGTGCGTGGACACGGCACCGCGCTTTGCCGCCGCCGCCGGGCACATCGTTTCACGCGCTGTGGCAGGCACGCGAGGCGGCAAAACGTCATGAGCAGTAGAGCCGCGATACTGGGCAGGCTGCGGTCGGCGCGCCGACCGTTTGCGGAAGCTCTTCCCTTGGCGGAACATCGCCCCATGGTGCCGCTTGAGGAAACGTCCCCATTAGAACTCATGGCGCACTTTGTCAGCGCGGCCGTGAAACTGGGGTGTACGGTTCACGTCTTTGACGATGAAGCGGATGCACTTGCCCATCTGCTGGCGCTCCTGGAGCCTGAAAGCACCGTCCTGGCCTGGGACCCGGCGTACATCCCGCTCGCCGGTCTGAGTGACGGGCTGAGGCGGAAGGGAATCTGTGTGGCACACGGCGATCCGCAAGTCAGGGTCGGCATCACCGGGGCGGATGCGGGCCTGGCTGGCACAGGCAGCCTTGTGCTGTGCAGCGGTGCCGGCAAACCCCGGCTGGCATCGCTTCTTCCGCCGCTGCACGTCGCCGTGCTGACTGCCGACCGGTTGTATCCGGGTCTGGAAGCGTGGCTGGGGGCCATATCCGCCGGCGGGCCGGATCAGTTCGGCACAACCAGTTCGATCAGTGTGATTAGCGGCCCCAGCCGCACCGGGGATATCGGCAATATCCCGGTCCGAGGTATGCACGGACCCGGTGAGGTGCACGTGCTGCTGCTCCGCACTCAACCCCACCGCCTGTAATCAGCGACATAAACGTCGGCCTGGCAGGGGTGCCTCGCACCTGCACAACTTGGCGGGGCACCCCAAACTTGCCGGCACGTTTGACCGGCGTCGTTCCGGGCTAACGGCGCGCTTGATTGGGGTGGACGTGACGCAATTTATCCGGGTTCCGAATGCTGTAGATTGTGGCAATCTTGCCGTTGCGAAACGCCATCGCCATCACGTATTGGATGGAAGTCTCATCCCAGGCCAGGATACCGTAATCGCCATTCACAATGACGATCTGGTAATAAAGCGGGTGGGGTCCTTTCTTGCGAATTCCCAGCATGAAGCGGCCAATCCGATCAGCGCCGTGCACCTTTCGCACCGCGGCGGCGATCTTCCCGCCTCCATCTGATATGAATGTACTACCGGGCAGCAATGTGTCGAGCAGGGCTTCGATATCCCCACTGTTGGCCGCTCTCAGAAATTCCTGGACGACGCAGCGGTGTTGTTCATCGGAGATATCGTACTCAGGCTTGCCTTCCATGATCCGCTGCTGCGCTCGCTGCATGATCTTGCGGCAGTTATCGGCCTGTTTCCCCACATACTCCGCAATCGTTTTGTAATCAAAGTCAAACGCAGTGCGCAGGATGTAGATCGCTCGCTCCAGCGGCGACAGGCGCTCCAAAAGCAACATCCAGGCCAGTGATACGTTATCCTTCAGCACAAGCCGCTCTGTACATTCGTGCGGATCGCTGCAGACGATGGGTTCCGGTAGCCATGTGCCAAAATAGGATTCCCGCTGCACATAGGCATGACGCAGATAATCGATGGATTTCCGGATCACCATGGCAGCCAGGTACGATTTCTGCGATTCGATATCCAGCTCCTGTTCGACCTTCGGATACCAGTCGATCAGTACTTCCTGGACAATGTCTTCTGCATCAGCGACAGTTCCAACCATACGGTAGGCGATACTGAAGAGCAGCGGCTGATGCTGATAGAACGCATCGTAGCTAGCTGTCGCCATGACACGCTCCGTTACCTTTGCATGGCAGTCTCACACAATATAAGTCGAACGCCGCAGCCGATCTGTGACACCGGCGGCTGGCTGATCCGCACAAGGGCTGCCGTTCCTGATCCGCTTCACTATCAAAACAGGCATATGCTTTCGCCCTTCTTGTCACAAATCGGCCCAGGTTTTCGTACCTATGTGCGAAGACACCGGCGGCCGGGTTTTGGTGGGCCGGCGGCACTACTAGGGAGGTCATCACATGAACGTCTTTGTTGCGGGTGCAACCGGTGCTATTGGACGCCAACTCCTTCCTCGTTTGGTAGAAGCGGGCCATACGGTCGTAGCCATGACGCGCCGCCCCGATCGGGTTCCCGAAATTCGCGCTGTCGGCGCTCACCCGGTCGTCCTTGATGTATTTGATAGGGATAAGTTACACAGGGCGGTCCTCGATGCCAAACCGGAAGTGGTTATTCACCAGTTAACGAGCATTCCCCACCGTATCGATCCTCGCCAGATCAGGCGGGACATGGCGCCGACAAACAGGCTTCGGACTGAGGGCACACGGCTTTTGTTGCAAGCGGCCAAAGCTGCCGGAGCACGCCGTTTCATCGCTCAGAGCATTGCAACATACTATACGCCGGGCAACAGTCCTGCTACGGAAACGGATCCGCTCTATAGGCACGCGCCAGCCGCGTTTGTCGTGGTCGTAGAGGCAGTTCACCAGCTTGAGGACATGGTTCTGAACGCGTCCGGCATCGAGGGCATTGCCTTGCGCTACGGGCACTTGTATGGGCCGGGTACCATGTATTCGGCGGACGGTAGTTTCACTGGCGACGTGCGCCGGAAACGCGTTCCAATCATCGGTAACGGCGGCGGAGTGTTTTCTTTTATACATGTGGAAGACGCCGCCGATGCAACCATAGTCGTAATGGAGCGCGGCAATCCCGGTCTCTATAACATTGTCGACGATGACCCCGCGCCTCTACGAGAGTGGTTGCCGATCTATGCCACATTGTGTGGTGCGCCACCGCCGATGCGCGTGTCTAAGCTTATTGGCCGGCTGGCCGCCGGGCGCTTTGGCGTTTTCTTCATGACAGAACAGCGCGGGGCATCCAACCAAAAAGCCAGACAAGACCTGGGCTGGTCGCCCAGGTATCGTAGCTGGCGCGATGGCTTCCGTGTGGAGTTGGCCTCGGCACTCGGCGCAGACTCCGTTCAATCGGGGCGCATTCTCACCGGGAAAGTCTAAAACCGCGCGCCTGATGCGATGTGGCTGCCGGATGGCCGGGACATGCCGGGCGCGCTTGAGCGGGCGCCCGAAGCGAGCGCAATTAGCGCGGTTATCCTGCGTGCGCCGGGCGTGCCCTCGGGTTCGGCGCCGGGAACAGGCAGGGCATGGGGCGCATCGCAGACCCGGTGAAGGGTGGGGCCAGGTGTCTCGCGACCGCAAGCATCAACCGCGCTGATGGTTCTCGAGTCGTGACACCTGGCCCGTGTTTGTTCGCGTGTTCTTCTCCTGGGTCGCGTCGTTTGATGCATTGTGCTCGGGGTGTCAGACGGGCCGTGACTGTTCTATCTAAATAGTTCGAATATACCAGTATAAATGTACCAGGAAAGTTTGAAAGGTAGCTTGTTTGGCGCATAGACTCTGCCTGTGCACCTCAGTACAATGTATTAAATTGTGTAATGCGTCACATTCCGGTGCTGGCCGGATGCCGCTTAGTGTGACTATTTAAAACCGGATATGGCGGAGCGGGCATCGCCGCCCCCTGTCGCAAACAACCCCCACGCTCCGTAAACGTACCACCACAACTATCTAATGCAGCGAGCCGAGGCCACCGCTTAATTATGGCACAGCGGGTTCGCGCCCGAGACATCCCTGTGCCGGTGATCTTGTTAATAGACATTCATAAGGTAATTGACCATGCAGAAGATTATCATTGACACTCCCTCTATGTACGGCGATCACCACGTCACCGAAGTCAGGCGTCTCCTGTTCCAGCTACCGGGTGTTGCGGCGGTGTATGCGAGCAGTTGTTTCGGAGTCGTCGAGATCGATTACGACGCGACGCTGGTCACCCCGGAGAAACTGCACCAGGTGCTGCAAGAGGCAGGCTATACCCAACGCCTGAACGTTCCGGTGGAGCCAGGGAAGGCTGCTTATCTGCAACCGGAGAGCACGCCCTTCCGCCACACCACGATGTACCAGCAGCTTGGGCGGTCGGTGGGCTTTGCCCAGGAAAGTAGGACTGACACCCAGGCTGGCTGGCCGTGCCCGGGATTCGGCGTCGTAGCAAGAACGGAGGCAGAAGACGACGGCCATGGCTAAGACAACGCGATCTCCAGAGCAGCGCACCGCTGACCTTGCCGCCCAACAAATGCTGATCCGTGCCGATGAGCTGGGGCTGAGCACGGCATTTTCCAGGGCAGAGGAGATGTCGCCCTGCAATATCGGGGCGGCAGGCATGTGCTGCAAGCTGTGTGGAATGGGTCCGTGCCGCCTGACGAAAGACGGCCAGACCGGCGTCTGCGGCGCGACGATCGACACGATCCAGGCCCGCAATCTGATTCGCGCCATCGCTGCGGGGGCGGCTGCTCACTCCGACCACGGGCGAGATATGGCCTTCACGCTCAAAGCGGTGGCGAACGGTGAGGCAGAAGGCTATGTCATCCGCGATGTCGCCAAGCTGCGCACGGTGGCGGCCCGCTACGGTATCCCCATCGATGGGCGTGCGCCAGCCGAAATTGCCAACGATCTGGCCGACCTCTACATTGCCCAGTTTGGTCAGCAGCGCGGCGAAGTTGTGCCCATCCGGCGCGCGCCAAAGAAGCGACAAGAAGTGTGGAAACAACGTGGGGTCGTGCCGCGCGGGATCGACCGGGAAGTGGTCGAAGCCTTGCATCGCACGCACATCGGTGACGACCAGGATGCCGAGCACATTCTAGAGCATGCGATCCGCACCGCGCTCTCCGATGGCTGGGGAGGCAGCATGATCGCCACAGATGTCTCCGATATTCTCTTCGGCACGCCGGCGCCCGTCCTCGGACAGGCCAACCTCGGCGTCCTGAAGGAGGATATGGTGAACGTCATTGTGCACGGTCACGAGCCGACCCTGAGCCAGATGATGGTCGTTGCGTCGCAGGATCCCGAGATCATCGCCTATGCGCGAGCGGCCGGGGCGCAGGGTGTCAATCTCTCCGGCATCTGCTGCACGGCCAACGAGATTCTGATGCGCCAGGGTATTCCGGCGGCGGGCAACTTTCTCCAGCAGGAACTGGCGATCCTGACCGGCGCCGTCGAGGCGATGGTGGTGGACGTTCAGTGTATCATGCAGGCGTTGGTCGAGCTTGCGAGCAACTTCCATACAAAGATTATTACGACTTCACCCAAAGTCAGAATCAAGGGGGCAACGCACATCGAGTTCGACGAACACCGCGCCCTCACAGTCGCCAAAGAGATCTTGCGCCACGCGATCGACAACTATTCAAACCGCGGCGCCGCGCACATTCCGCCCGTGCGCCAGGATCTGGTCCCGGGCTTCTCGCACGAGTACATCAACTACAT
>DYEN01000087.1 GCA_020725705.1 Anaerolinea sp. | reverse complement strand
GACGGCGCGCAGGCGGAGCCGACCCCGGCAGCGGGCGAGGGCGGCGCGCCGGCGATCGGCGTGTTCGACCCGGCGGTGAGCAAAGTGGGCGAGCTGCCGGCGGGCGGCATCGGGCTGGTGGGCGAGGCGCTCACCTGGCACATCACGGTGACGAACAACGGCACGGCGGCGGGAACCGATATCGAGGTGGTGGACACGGTGCGGCCCGAACTGCGAATCGACAGCGTCGAGACGGAACAGGGCACGTTCCGCGTTGAAGGGCAAACCGTCACCTTCCTCATCCCGCGCCTGGAGCCGGGCCAGATCGCGCGGATGCGCATCAACACGACCGTGCTCAGCAGCCCGCTGGGCGAGGTGCGGAACGAGGTCACTGTGCGCGGCTTCGGCCCGGACGGGGTTGCGGTCAACGCCCAGGGCGGGCAGGGCGTCGCCATCGCGACTGAACTTCCGGCGACCGGCTACCCGGTGGATGGTAGCTCCGGCGCGGGCGAGTCGCTGAGTGGGCTGTGGGGCGTGCTGGCAGCGGCCCTGGCCGGGATGATCGCCGGCGGCGTGTGGCTGGTCCGCCGCGCACGCGTCCGCCGCTGACGGTGTGACGCGATCGGACAATAACAACGGGCGTGGATGCCGTGCGCACCCGCGCCCGTTTTGCGCTTATTGCCCGGTGCCTGGCGCGGTTTAGCGGGCGACGTGTTCCTCGGCGAAGCGGCGCAGGGTGCGCAGGCGCTCCGCCGACTGAGGCTGCGCGTTGGCGTCCAGGTCTTCGGCGATCGCATCCATCAGGTCGAGCAGTTCGCTGCCGAAACGCACGCCTTCGGTGGCGATCAGTTTCTGAGCAGCTTCGTCGCTCTCCGCTGCCATCACCTCGTTGATGAAGCGAATCTGGGGCGGGGCGCTCTCGCGCAGGATCGCCAGCGTCCGCTCCAGCACCAGCTTGAGGCGGGCAGAGAGTTCCAGGTTGCCCTGCTGCTCGGCGGCCTGGATATTGGCCTGGAGCACCGCCAGGAAGGTGTCGTCGATCTGGTCCAGGCGCGGGCGGATGGCTGCGTCGATGTCCTGGCTGTTGAGGATCACGCGCAGCGTGTCGGCGGCGCGCTTGAGGACGGCCTGGGTCTGCCGGTCGAGCAGCGCGGTCAGTTCCAGCAGGCGGTCGCGCAGGCGCGT
>DYEN01000086.1 GCA_020725705.1 Anaerolinea sp. | reverse complement strand
GAGCCGCCAGTTTGTCGCGCACACATGTATCGCCTACAATAGATCACTGTCAGTCAGCGAAGGACGCCCGTCAGCGATGCCAATCACCGTCGAACACCTCGAATCGGGACCCCTGCTTTATTACGAATTCAGCGGACGTATTACCCTTCATGACCTGGAAACGTTGCGCGAGCGTGAAACGCCCTATTTCGATGCGCTCCGTCCGGGGAGCCGCGTCGCGATCGTGCTGGACCTGACTCAACTGCTCACCATTCCCGCCGAGCTGTTCGCCCCGCTGCAGCAGTCGCGGGTGGTCAGCGACGAGCGGGTCAGTGTGGTGGGCGTGGTCGGCGCCAACCCCTACCTGCGCGCGCTCGCGATCAGCCTGGGGTTGATCGCGGCCAAGCACGATTTTGTGTTCTGCCAGACGCGCGACGAGGCCCTGCGCCGCATTGCGACGCATCCCGCGCTGCTGCTTCCCATAAACACGAACCACTAGCGCGCGTCAGTCATCTGCCGTCAGCGCATAGATCAAGATATCGGCCAGCGTGCCGTCCACGGCGCGGACAAAGTGGCGCAGCCGCCCTTCCAGCGTGTACCCGGCCCGCTCGGCGACACGGGCGCTGCGCGTGTTGCGCGCATCACAGCGGATCTCGATCCGCCGCGCACCCAGCACGTCGAATGCGAAGCGCGTCTGCGCCAGCACCGCCTCGGTGATGTAGCCTTGCCCTTGCAGGCTGGTTCGTACCCAATAGCCGATCTCGAAAAAGGGCACGTTCCAGTCGCGGCACATCAAGCCGCTGCCCCCGACGAACAGGCCGTCTTCTTTGCGCAGCAGGATCAGCGGCAGGCTTTCGCGCATCAGCCACTGCGCCGCCATGCGCCGGTACACTTCTTCGGTGTCTTCCGGCGTGGGCAGCGGGTTGGCCCAGGGCATCCAGGGTTGCAGCTCGCGTGCCGACTCGCGGATCGCCTCGTTGCCTGCCGCGCCATCGCCGGGGCGCGGCGCGCGCAGGATCAGCCGCTCCGTTTCGAGATGGTCGGGAAAATCGCGCAGAATAGCTTTGGGTTGGTCGGTCATCGTCTGCTCCCAGGTGAGCAAAACGGCTCACAGCGCGTGAATGATATCGAGCAGCGTCCCCTGGCGTACGACCTCGACCAGCGCGTCGATATACGGCCCCAGCGGCACATCCCGCGTGATCGGGCGCAGCGGCACGCCCGGCGCGATCTCGACGCCGCGCAGCGCGTCCAGCACCGCCGCCGTGCCGCGCCCCAGCCGCCGATCTGGGCTCGCCGCCAGACGCAGCTCGACCGCCTGAAACGCGCACAACAGCTCGATCGCGATCACCGTCTGCGTGTGCGCCACGATCTGCGCCGCCTGGCGCGCGGCGATGGTGCTCATGCTGACATGGTCCTCGCGGTTGGCGCTGCTAGGGATGCTGTCAACGCTGGCCGGGTGCGCCAGCCCCTTGTTCTCGCTGACCAGCGCGGCGGCGGTGTACTGCGCCAGCATCAGACCGCTGTTCACCCCTTCCTCGCCGGGCGGATCGGTGATCAGGAACGGGGGCAGGCCGCGACTCAGCCGCGCATCGGTCAACATAAAAGTGCGCCGCTCGGAGATGCTCGCCAGGTCCGCCAGCGCGATCTTCATGAAGTCCATCGCATAGCCGACCGGCGCGCCGTGGAAGTTGCCGCCGGATACGGCCTTGTTCAGGCGCGGCAGGTGCAGCGGCCCGTCGTCATCGGCGAAGATCAGCGGGTTGTCGGTCACAGCGTTGATCTCGCGCTCCAGCACGCCGCGCACATAGTCCAGCGTATCCAGCACCGCGCCGAGCACAACCGGCGCCGCCCGCAAGCAGTAGGGGTCCTGGGGCGGACCCTCAGCCGGGTCGAGGTCGCGGTCAGCATCGCCGCGCACCAGGTCGCTACCCGCCAGCAGATCGAGGACAAACGCCGCCACCCGTGCCTGGCCCGGATGCCCGCGCACCGCGTGCAGGTGCGGCAGGTACGCATCGCGATAGCCGCGCAGCGCCTCAAGCGACAGGGCCAGCGCGATCTCGGCGGCGGCCAGCGCCCGAAAGGCGTCGTGCCACGCCAGCACGCCGAGCGCCGCGCTCACCGCCGTGCCGTTGATCAACGCCACGCCTTCTTTCGCGCCGAGCGTCACGCGCGGGATACCCGCCGCGGCCATCGCCTCGGCCCCGTCGACCAGCTCCCCCTGCCAGTAGGCCTGGCCGTTGGCGCCGGGGTGCGGATCCTCGCCGGGCGCGGGCGCACTCAGCACCAGCGCCAGATGCGCCAGCGGCGCCAGATCGCCGGACGCCCCTAGCGATCCCTGGCCGGGCATGGCCGGGATCACGCCGCGGTTGAGCATGGCAACCAGGGTGTTGATCACCTCGCGCCGCACGCCGCTGTAGCCCTGGGCGAGCGTGTTGGCGCGGATCAGCAGCGCCGCCCGTACCACGTCCGGCGGCAAATGCGCGCCGACGCCGGTCGCGTGGCTCAGCAACAGGTTGCGGCTCAGCCGCTCGGCCAGCTCGCGATCGCGAAAAACGGCCCGCCCGGCGTTGTCGCCAAAGCCCGTGTTGACGCCATAGATGACCAGCGGTTCGCGGCCCTCGCTCGCGGCGGCTTCGATCTCGCCCAGGGCCTGCTCGACCCACACCGCGCTGCGCAGCACGCGCGCCAGCCGTGCCCCAGACGCGCCGTTGGCCGGGCTGCCCGCCGGCAGCGGTTCGACCGGTCGCCTTTGCCGGGCCACCTGGATCACATCGGCCAGCGTCAGTTCCTGGCGGCCAAGCGCCAGCGGATGATCGGTTATGTGGTGCAAAGCTCTCTTCCCCTCGCAAAATACATTCGCACGCGGACCAGATGCCGGCCCGCTCAAGCTCTATTGTAGCGCAGGCCCGGCGGGATGCCGGTATGCCCTTCACAGGGTGTTTTCCCTCACCTCACCCCCCTCCCGGCGCCGCAGGGTTGAGGGGCATACAGCGCACAACACGCCCTAGCGCACCACGACCGTGCCGATTACCGCGAACGGTGCGCCCTCGACCGGCAGCGGCTGCCCGTCTCCAAACCAGTAAACGCTCACCGCGACGCGATACATCCCCGGCGCCAGATCGTCCGGCAGCTGCAGCGTGTGCCGGTCGAAGACGAGCGCGCCCGCGTCCCACGCGCTGGTGGGGGCGTCGCCGGGCGGCGCGTCGTCCTGCACGAGCACGGTGTCCGCCTCGGGCGGCATCAG
>DYEN01000085.1 GCA_020725705.1 Anaerolinea sp. | reverse complement strand
GTTTGGCGGATGTGCTCGCCGAGGACGGGTCGCGCGTGGCCCTGGTGGGGCGTGTTGCTCCGCTGGCCTGGCAGGCGCTGAGCCGGGCGACCCGCTGCTGGATCCGGGTGTATTCTGAAGAGCGGGGGATGGCGGCGAGCGAGCGCCTGGCACGGGGCGAGGTGCGGTCGTTGATCGCGACGCTGCTGCGCGTGCTCGGGCCGGATCGGTTCTTTGCGGAGCTGGGCACGATGGCGGACGCTGCGATCATCGACAGCCGTGTGCTGATGGCCGCCGGCGGCGCACTTCCCCCCGCCGCCGATCGCTTCGCGTCCGACCTGTTGCTTGCGGACCGGATCGGCGACGCGTGGCTGCGCGACCTCACGAGTGCAGCAGCCAACGCGGGCTTCCCGGTACTGCTTGGCGGGCACGGCGTTGTGTCCGGCGGGCTGTATGTACTGGTCGATCTGGTGATGGGGCGGCGGCAGGTGAATCATGACCCCCAGTAGAGCCGCTGCAGGTGCCGATATTTCTCGAACTCGTACCACGCCATGAGCAGGCTCAGCCGCAGGCCATGCAGGCCGTCGCGATAGCCTTTGAGTGTGAAAAAGCGCCAGATGAACTGCCGCAGCGGCATGGTCACGAATTTGTGGGGGCGGCTGCGGATCCCCTGCTGCTTGAGGATCATTGCGTCGTAGCGCACGTAGCGTTTTTGCTTTTCGTGAAACTGGCGCACAGTGGCGTAGTTGTAATGAGTGAACGGGACGCTGAGGAAACCCGGTTCGCCATCGAGCAGCACCAGCTCGTGCACCTGGCGTGCGGGATCGTAGCGTGCATGCCCCCGGTGGAGCAGGCGCATCTGATAGTCCGGATACCACCCAGCGTGCCGCGTCAGGCGCCCGAAGATGTAATTGTCGCGCGGAATCCAGTAGCCGTGGTGAGCCGGCTGCGCGAGCGTCGCGCGGATTTCCTTGGCCTGCGCCGGGCCGGAACGCTCGTCTGCATCGATGAACAGTATCCAGTCCGCCTCGACCACTTCAAGCGCAGCATTTCGCTGAGACGCATACCCTTCCCACGAATGCTGTAAGACCTCTGCACCCGCCGCCTCGGCCAGTTCAACTGTCTGGTCGTCGCTGAACGAATCAAACACGACGACGCGATCGGCCCAGCGCACGCTCTCGATGCAGGCGGTGACATGCGCCTCTTCGTTGCGGGTCAGGATGACAGCAGCCAGCGGCACGCTCATGGCTCCTCGCACAGTTTTACATCCGCTGCACGGTCCGATAGGCTTCAATCAACTCGTCCCGGCGCGCAGCGGTCAGCTCGCCGTCCTGAAAAGCGCGTTTTGCCGCGGCGATCTGGCGCATCATGCCGATCCGGATGATCCAGCGCGCCACACGGCGCTGAAACGCGGACCCGTACTTGTCGTATAGCCGGAGTCGGCTGCGCCAGAGGTTGATCACGCTCTGGGGGCGAACCAACGCGGTGCTCTGTCCTGCGAGATGAGTCACGTGCGCCGCCGGTACGCAGTAGATTTCATAACCGGCAGCGCGGATGCGTCTGCTCCAGTCGATCTCCTCGCAGTACATGAAGAACTCCTCGTCAAAGAGACCCGTGTCCAGGATGGCTTGCCGGTGCAGCATCATGGTCGCGCCCAGGGTGTGGTCGACCGCGAAGGGCTTTCCGGTCCGGTAGGCAGCGCGAGGATAGCGCCCATTGAGCGCCGTGTCGTGCAGCCGGAGCGGGACGGGCAGGAGGTCGATGGCCAGCTGCGCCAGACCCGGAAAGCGAAATGCGCTGTGCTGGAACGAGCCATCGCCATAGGTCAGGCGCGCGCCCACAACGCCCGCCTTGGGAAGGCTAAGCAGGGCGTCATAGAGCGCGCGGGTGGCGCCGGAGTGCGTGCGCGTGTCCGGGTTGAGCAGGTACACGGCCTGCGGTAGATCGGCGGGTGAGCGGGGTGCATCGGGATCGAAGCCAATGGTGCGCAGCGCCAGGTTGTTCGCGGCGGCAAAACCGAGATTGGTGCTGCATTCGATCACCTGCGTTTGCGGATAGAGGCGCCGGATGATCTCCGCCGTGCCATCGGTGGATGCGTTGTCCACCACCCAGACCTGCGCGTCGGGGCCGTGCGCGGCGAGATCGGCGTAGAGCGTGCGCAGCGCGTCGAGCGTCAAATCGCGCGTGTTCCAGGTGACGATAATAACAGCTAGGTCAGCGGGCATCAGTGTACGGCTCAATCACGGCGCATAGGCCATGTCCCAGACGGCGCCATCCAACCACGCGCGCAGGGCGGCCAGGCCGCTCTGATCAACGGCGCCCACCTGAGACGCGCCAAACCACCGGTTCAGGATAGATGGATTCTCGGCAAAATACGCCCTCACGGCTGCGACAAGTTCCTGGCGGAGCGGGCGATCGTCCCCGGCGGGCAGCGCAGAATCCGGCGCGGCAACCCAGACACCATAAGGCACAACATAGCGGGGCAGCACCAGCGGATCGCCCGCGCTCTCGCCGGCCAGCAGCGCGTCGCCCCCCGCGATCAGCACGCGAACGCCTTCCCGATCGCCGGGGCCGCTGTTGTCTTCCGCGGTCAGCTCGTCGAGCCGGTCCTCGAGCGTCCCGGCGGCTAGCGCCAGGGCCGCACACTCGCCGTCGAGCAACGCACGCAGGGCGGCCGTCTCGCTGTCGTAGGCGGGCAGCGGCGACATCTGCGCGAGCGGGTCGAAGCCTTCAGCCGCCAGCATCAGGGCGGCAAAGGCCCAGTCCTCGAGCTGCCCTTCGACGCGGCAGTAGCGTTCCCCGGCCAAATCGCCGGCGGACCGGATTCTGGCGGCGACGATCACGTCGTAGGCGACCCCGACCCTCACCTCGCCATCGTCTTCACGCAGCAGGACGAGTAGCGGTTCTACGCCGCAGGTGCGCGCCGCCGCCACATAGGTGAAGGCATTAACCCAGGCGGTCACGGGGGCACCGCTGCACAAGGCTCGCAGCGCGGCTGCCTCGTCCATCCGCTGAACCCGTACTTCGACGGCCGGTGCCAGGTTCAGCGTCTCGCTGACCGGTTGCAGGGCGTCGGCGACCGCTTGCGCCAGCGCCGACTGTGCGCTGCGCGTAAGGTTGCCTGTCGCCGGACCGGCCAGGCCGATCACCAGGGGGCGCTGCGGGCTGCCCAGCAGTGCAGGCGGCTGATCCAGCGTGGGCAGGGGGGTTGAGCGCGGCGTGGGAGTCGGTGGGATCGGTGTCGGTGGGCGCGGGGTGGGCGCTGGCGACTGCCCGCCGCTACAAGACGCTGCCAGCAGCGCAAACGCGATCAGAACGACACCGAGTTTCGATGGACGCTGCCGGTTAATGGTGCACCTCCCCCTTGCGCCAGCCTGCAACCTGCCAACATGGTATAGCAGGTGAAGCGCGGCGGCAAGCGCGCGCTAGTCCTGCCCTGCTACGTCCTCGATGGTCAGCGTGCCATCCAGCGGGATGAGCTGGATGGGCCGGCGGCCTACCTGAGGTTGCGTAACCGCCACATCCTCATGGATCAGCCCGGCCCAACATTCTTGCGGGTTGAGCGCGGGAATCAGCCTGGTCATCCGGACAGCCCCCCAGACCTCGGCACGCTGCCCAGGCAACAGATAGTAATAGGTGCGCCCGGTCACATCGTCCACAACCGCCGTCAGCTCTTCTTCGGAGCCGAGCGCCCAACGCCAGGGGAAGTCACTGAGCACCGTCTCACAGTTGATGCCCACCCGCCAGGCTCCCGATTCGCGATAGGCCCCCATGCTCGTCATCAACTGATCGAACTGGTAGACCGTGCCGGGGAACGGGCCGGCAGTGCGGACCGGCGTTGTGCCATAGTTGTAGACGGTGACTTTGAAGACCAGCAGGTCGCCCAGCGGCATGGTCAGAGTGGTCAGTTCGGACGTGATTTCCGACGGCATTGGAATTCTGACACCGGATGTGTCCTGGTCGGTGTAGTACGACTCGTCGTAGGGGGCAGTGGTGAAGACGACCGTCGCGCCGGTGGTTTGCGGCATGATCTCGACTTTGGGCAGGCCGCCGTCCTTCAAGGTGATCCGGCTTTCGCGCACAGTCCGCTGGCCGACGTCATCCTGCGCTACGGCGAAAACGCGGTACGTCCCATCCGGCGGGGGTTGAAGATTTTGATCGACTCCGCCGTCATAATCAAACTCGTGGCTGCCGGCCTCACCGGGCTCGCGCCCCGTCTCACGCTCGGGCAGGTAGTAGCGCTGTCCCTGCTCGTCTTCCAGGTAGACGCGCAGTGTGGCGGCTTTCTCCAGATAGACGTTCACGTTGACGCGATCGCCGATGCCGTCCTGATTCGGCGTGAAGATGCTGGGGCTGATCTCGAACGCGCTGATCACCGGCAGCGCCGTATCGGCATCGGTGATGGTCAGCGTGCCGGTGGCTTCGGCGTGCTCTGTATCATTGGCCGCTGTGATGGTCCAGCGGTAGTCGCCGTTCGGGATCAGGCGCGTCTCGAGCGTGCCGGGAATGTCCTCGCCGGGGAGTGTGTACCCGCCGACAATGCCGCTAAAGGCAACGCGGTACTCGCCCGCGATACGCGGCTCGTCCTGGCGGAAAGCATAACGATCCCCTGCCTCATTTTCCAGATAGATACTGACCCGCGCGGGCCGCGAGAGGCGGTAGCGGATATAGGTGATGTCGTCCTGTCCGTCCGCGTTGGGCGAGATCAGTGTGCTCTCGAAGGTCGCGTCGCGGAGCAGCGGGAGCGGCGGGCGCAGCACCAGATAGCCCGCGGCTCCGGCCACGAGAACCGCTGCCAGCGCAGCGATAATGATGAGCGCGCGCGATAGCTGCATGGTATCTCCTCCTCGCAACAGGCGAATTATGCCATGCCGCCGGCGTTCGAACCACTCAAACTGAGTATCGTCGGGAACACGCGGGGCAGGCGCCCGCAAGGCCGCACCTGGCGCGCAACTCCACCCTTGAAACAGGTGCGAAATAGGGGTAGTATGTGGGATATGTGGGATAATTCTGCTATTGGCGATTGCACGCAGAAGGGCGCGACCATTGACATCCGAACCCGTCCAAACTTATAGTGAGGCGCTTGACTATCTCTACAGCTTCATCAATTGGGAAGTCGAACGACACGTCCGCTATTCGCCTGAGGCAATGACACTGGAGCGCCCGCGCGCGCTCCTGCAGGCGCTGGGTAACCCCCACACGCGCTATCCGATCATCCATATCACAGGCACCAAAGGCAAGGGGTCTGTGGGCGCCATGTGCGCGGCGGCACTGCAGGCATCCGGTCTAAAGACCGCGCTGTACTCGTCACCGCACTTGCAGGATTTCCGCGAGCGTTTCCGGGTCAACAACGCGTTGATTGCGCCGGACGAGTTTGTGGCGGTGCTCAATCAGATGCGCCCGGTGCTGCCGACCATCCCGGACATTACCTGGTTCGAGGTGACTACCGCGCTGGCCTTTCAGCATTTTGCCGAGCAGGCAGTGGATGTGGCGGTGATCGAGGTTGGGCTGGGGGGCCGGCTGGATGCGACGAATGTTGTGACGCCGGTGGTGTCGGTGATCACCAGCCTGAGCTACGACCATACCCATCTACTGGGTGACTCATTGGCGTCGATCGCGCGCGAGAAGGCAGGCATCATCAAGCCGAATGTCCCTGTCGTCAGCGCACCTCAGCCCGACGAGGCGCTTGAGGTGATCGAGTCTGTTGCCAAAGAGCGACAGGCGCCGGTTATTCTCGTCGGGCGCGACTGGCTCTACACGGCCCGGCAAACGTCACAAACCGGTCAGGCGTTCGCGACCGGCCCTGCAGGCGAGCCACAGATTCCGTACTGGACCGGCCTCGCCGGGGGGCACCAGGCGCTGAACGGTGCCGTCGCGCTCGCGGCGCTGGCGCAGGTGCGCCGCGCGGGAATCCCGGTCACGGAGAGCGGAATCCGCGAAGGGCTGGCCCAGGTGGACTGGCCGGGCCGGTTGGAGCGCGTAGCGGACGCGCCGACCGTGGTGCTGGATGCGGCGCACAACGGCGCGTCGGCGCAGTGGCTCAACGCCAGCCTGGACATGTTGTTCCCGCAGCGTCCG
The DNA here is from genome assembly GCA_020725705.1 of Anaerolinea sp. Classification (GTDB taxonomy): domain Bacteria; phylum Chloroflexota; class Anaerolineae; order Aggregatilineales; family Aggregatilineaceae; genus DYGX01. The sequence continues at coordinate 2,321 of DYEN01000085.1, read as the reverse complement.
CGCGTGCTGGTGTTTGGCGCGTCGGCCGACAAGGACATCCACGGGATGTTTGAGGCGCTGCTGCCGGGCACCGATCATCTGATTGCATCTCAGGCAGTGCATCCCCGCGCTATGGCACCGGAAGAGATCGAGACGGTCGCACGCATGGCAGGCTATACCGGCCCAATTGCGCAGATTGCCGATGTCGCGTCGGCGCTGAGCTTCGCTCAGAGGCTCGCCGGGCCTGGCGGGCTGGTCGTGGTGACGGGCTCGCTGTTCATTGTCGGCGAAGTCCGGACGCTCTTTGGGCTGCCGCCGGGGCATACGCGCCGGACACCACACGTCATACAAGAAGAACAAACCCCTGTTGGTGACTGAACCAATGGGCTTGCGAAACGAAAGCGAATTGATGATCGGCCACGGGATCAGCGAGTTCTACAGCATTCAGGACGCCAAGCCCGACGAGAGCGGGCTGATCGAATGCGTGGTCGTCGGACTCGCGGACACAATCGTGTTTCCGCGCACGGTGACGCCGCTGTTTGTGCGCGACGACATGGATATTCGCGCCATTCAGGCCGCGCAAGACCGTCAGGAAACCGTGATTGGCGTGCTGCTGCGCGATCCCGAGGCGGTCGATATTACACTGGAAAACGTCTACCCGATTGCAACGGAGATGGCCCTGGGCCGCCTGATGCACCTGCCCGAAGGGGACACGACGGTGCTGGCTCAGGGCCGCCGCCGGGTTGAACTGGCCGAGCTGCGCGAGCAAGATGGCATTCTGCGCGCGCGGGCGCGCCCGCTCGACGAGACGGTCGAGCCGAAGCGCGACGTGACCGCGATGCGGCGTGCCGTCCTGAACCTGTTTCAGCGCTGCGTCGAACTCAATCCGGATCTGCCCGAAGAAGCCTATATCTACGCCCTCAACATCGAGGAGCCGAGCTGGCTGGCAGATCTGCTGGCGTCTTCGCTGAATCTCAGCGCCGATGAGCGGCTCCACGCGCTGCAGACGGGAGACGCGTTCGAGCGCCTGCGCTGGATCAGCGGCATCCTGGGCCGCGAGGTCGAGATGCTGGAACTTGAGGAGAAGATCCAGTCTCAGGTCCGGCAGGAGATCGACCAGACTCAGCGCGAGTACTACCTGCGCGAGCAGATGCGCGCGATCCAGCACGAGCTGGGCGAGATGGATGTGTTCCAGCAGGATCTTCAAGACCTGCGGCGGCGCATCGCCGAGACACCGTTTCCGGATGAGGTGCGCGAGAAAGCGGAGAAAGAATTGGCCCGGCTGGCGATGATCCCGCCGATGGCTCCCGAAGTCGGGATCGTTCGCTCTTATCTGGACTGGCTCTTGGACCTGCCGTGGACGGCAACCAGCGAGGACAACCTTGACCTGGCACACGCGGCGCGTGTGCTGGACGAGGAGCATTTCGGTCTGCGCAAGGCCAAAGACCGGATTCTCGAGCATATGGCCGTGCGGCAGCTTGCGCCGGACAAGATGCGCAGCCCGATTCTGTGCTTTGTTGGCCCGCCCGGCACGGGTAAAACCTCGATGGGTAAGAGCATTGCGCGTGCGCTGGGGCGCGAATTTGTGCGGGTCAGCCTGGGCGGCGTGCGCGATGAAGCGGAGATTCGGGGACACCGCCGCACGTATATCGGGGCGCTGCCGGGGCGCATCATCCAAACGATGCGCCGGGCCGGAACGATCAACCCGGTCTTCATGCTGGACGAGATCGACAAGCTCGGCATGGACTTTCGCGGCGATCCGGCGGCGGCGCTGCTTGAAGTGCTCGACCCGGAGCAAAATGCATCCTTCTCCGATCATTATCTCGATGTCGGCTATGACCTCTCACAGGTGTTGTTTATCACAACGGCGAATGACATCGATCCCATCCCGCCAGCGCTGTTGGACCGGATGGAAGTGATCGAGTTCCCTGGCTACACGGAGGATGAAAAGATCAGCATCGCGCGCAAGTTCCTCATTCCGCGCCAGTTGGAGCAGCATGGCCTGGAAGGGAAGGGGATTCGATTTGACACGGGCGCGCTCCAGTTGATCATTCGCGAGTACACCTACGAGGCGGGAGTGCGCAACCTGGAGCGCGAGATCGCGAAGGTCTGCCGCAAGCTGGCGCGCCGGTTGGCCGAAAAGCGGCATTTCCCCAAGCGGATTACAGCCGAGAGCCTGGACAAGTTCCTGGGTCCGCCGCAGATCATCTCGCCCCTGGCCGAAGAACGCGATGAGATCGGCGTGGCGACCGGGCTGGCCTGGACGGAAGCCGGGGGCGATCTCATGGCGATCGAGGTCACGCTGCTGCCGGGCAAAGGCATGCTGATGCTGACGGGGCAAC
>DYEN01000084.1 GCA_020725705.1 Anaerolinea sp. | reverse complement strand
ATCAAATACGCCAGCACGGGCACCCGGCTGAGTTGAAGCGCGGCGACTGCCTGCCGCACGGCGCCGGAGAGCCGGGCGCGTCCCAGCGTCAGCGCTGCGCGCCGCGTCCCTGGCAGCGCTGACGCGTCCCCAACCACAGCGGCCGTTGCCGCCTCAGACGGGTTCGCGGTGTTGGCGCGCGGGATCATCGCCTGGAGCACCAGGCCCAGGCCCGCCGCCAGCGCCAGGTAGAACCCCCCGCGCACGTAGTCCGTCGCGCTGGTCGTATCGTTAACCCAGTCTTCGTAGAAAAAGGTTCCGTAGTAATAACCGATCAGAATCAGGCCCAGCACAAACACCAGCCTGGCGGCTATTCGGGCGCGGCGTGGTGACGCCAGGCTCCACATGGCCAGCCCTGCTCCGGCCAGCGCCACAACGGGAACGACGATCAAGAACATGTTCGTGATCCGGGCAGGGACGTCAAGCTCTCTGTCCGTATCGGCAATCAGGTCATAGGCGGTAACGGTAGACCCATCTTCCAAAGACAGCCAGGGGATGCCCAGCACGGCGATCAGGATGACGGCGGCGCACGCCAGCACCAGCCAGTCACCAATGGAGAAGGGGCGATTCGCGGCACCAAACATGAGGGTGTCTTCCCTACACTTTCTGGCGACGTGCCACGCCGAACAACCCGGTCGGGCGCACGACAAGGATGATCAGAAGCAAGCCGAAAGCGATCGGGTCGCGCCAGGTCGATGAGATCCCAAAGCTGGCGCCATAGGCCGGCACCATAATCTCGATGAAGCCCAGCAGCAACCCGCCGATCGCCGCCCCGCGAATGTCACCGATGCCGCCCACGACCGCCGCGATAAAAGCCTTCCAGCCGACGCGCATCCCCATGTAGGGGTTGAGCACCGGGAACGCGACACCCCACAGAATGCCGCCCGCCGCCGCCAGCCCCGCGCCCAGCAGAAACGTGAGCGAGATGATCTGGTCCTGCGAGACACCCATCAGCGGCACCGCGAACTTGTCGTACGAGATGGCGCGCATCGCCATGCCCCACTTGGTGCGCTGGACGATGGTGTACAGCCCGGCGAACAGCACCGCCGCCAGAACGATGATGAGGATCTTGACGTTGCTAATGCTCACCCCGCCGAAGTTGTAGACGGTCGTGGTGATGAAATCCTGCGGATAGCTGCGCGGGTTGGCGCCCGTGAGGGCCAGCATCCCGTTTTCCAGCAGCAGGCCAACGCCCAGCGCGGTGATCACCACCGAAAGACGAGACGCCTGCCGCAACGGTTTATAGGCGACGCGCTCAATTGTCACGCCCAACAAGCCGGTAAGCACCATCGAGAGGATCAGAGTCGGCACAAAGGGGAGATCGAGCGTGATCGACCCGAACACGCCCAGGAAGGCGCCCACCATGAAGATGTCCCCATGCGCGAAGTTGATCAACAGCAGCACGCCGTAGACCATCGAATAGCCCAAGGCAATGAGGGCGTACAGGCTGCCAAGCTGCAAGGCATTCAGCAATTGCTGGATAAAATATTCCATCAGGGGTTCTCCGCCGTTCGCAAGCCGGAAAAACACGATCAGGCTGCGGTCACAGCCGGTCACAACGCAAGGCAAACAAGGCAGAAGTGCCCCATTGGGTCATGGGGCACATCACAGCCGCTCAGACGATCGCTTACTCCGGTGGGAACCCTGCCGGGCAGGCCGAATCGTAGTAGGTAAAGGCGCCGTCTTTGATCTGGATGATCACCGCGCACTTGATCGGGTCACCTTGCTCGTCGAAGCTCATCAGGCCGGTCACGCCCTCGAACAGCTCGATGCTCGCCAGCGCGTCACGGATATCCGCCTTTTCGAGCGAGTTGGCGTTCTCGATCGCGGTGAAGAGCAACTGGAACGCGTCGTAGGTCAGGGCGGCCACGTCATCCGGCTTGGCACCGTACCGCTCTTCATACGCGTTGATGAACGTCTGGCCGACTTCGGTGGCGATGTCCGGCGCGTAGTGCGTGCTGAAGAACAGCCCTTCGCACGCCTCGCCGCACAGCTCGATCAGGTCCGGCGTGCCCCAGCTGTCGCTACCCACGATCGGGCCTTCAAAGCCCAGCTCGCGGGCCTGCTGGACGATCAGCGGAACCTCGTTGTAGTACTGGGGCGTGAAGAGCACATCCGGGTTGGCGGCGATGATGGACGTCAACTGCGAGCTGAAGTCGGTGTCACCGGTGGTGAAGCTCTCGAATGCGACCACATCCACGCCGGCCGCTTCGGCTGCATCGCGGAAGTTCTCCGCCAGACCCTTGGGATAGTCGCTGGCGACATCGTACAACACCGCCGCGGTCTTGGCCCCAAATTCCTCAACCACAAACCCGGCCACCACCGGCCCCTGGAAGGGGTCGAGGAAAGCCGCGCGGAACACCCAGGGCCGGTCCAACGTCGTCGCGGGGTTCGTCGACCAGGGGCTGATCATGGGCGTCTCGCGGTCGTTGGCGACCTGTCCGGTCGGGACGGCCTGCTTGCTGGCCTGCGGCCCGATGATCGCGACTACCTCTTCTTCCACGATCAACCGGGTCGCGACGGCCACCGAGGACTCTGCTTTCGCCTCGTTGTCCTCGATGATGATCACGACTTCATAGTTTTCGTCGTCGATGGTCAGACCGCACTCAGCGTTGACCTCTTCAACAGCCATCCGGGCCGCTTCGACCGTGCTCTGACCCACTTTCGGGATGTCGCCCGTGAGCGGCGCAATCACCCCGATCACCACTTCGCCGACGAAATCGCAGTCGTCCTGGGCTGCAACCGTAAACGTGCCCAGCGCAGCCACCACGACCGCCAGAGCCAACGAGATGAATCGCTTGGCCATTGTCTCTCTGCCTCCGTAAGATATTCAATTGTCAAGGGAAGGACGAGCACTAGACTGACCTGCGGACGATGTTTTCCGGTTTGGTTCGGCTGGTCACCTCCTCGCGTGATGACGCGGCGCGCGATCTGGGGAGTCTGTACACATCACACGTCTGCGGGCCGGATCCGGCAGATTGGCTCATCAGCACTGAAAAATCGGAACTGTCTCCGCAACCCTGTGGGGCGGTTCTGTCTGGGCGGCAGCAGCCTGCACCGCTGGTCCCCTCCTGGGCGATTTGGAACACATAACAGCCTATATGTAAGGGGTTAGTTTTTGACTAGAATGAATTCATTATAGGTAGAGTCCGGTTCAAGGACAAGTCCCCAACCCGTCGCAGACGGCTCACAAGGCAGAAGGCCGATGTCTCCACTGACGTACATCGAAGTCGATCTGGGCGCGATCGCCCACAACGCACGAACCATCAAAGCGCATATCGGGCCGGGGGTGCGGCTGCTGGCAGTCGTCAAGGCGAACGCCTACGGGCACGGCGCGGTCGAAGTAGCGGGCGCCGCGCTGCGTCATGGGGCGAGCGGGCTGGCCGTCGCGCGCACCCCCGAGGGCCTCGCCCTGCGCGAGGCCGGGATCACCGCGCCAATCCTGGTCATGAACTACACCCCTGCCTCGGAGCTGGAAGCGGCCCTAACGCACAACCTCACGCTCACCGTGAACGACCTGGAAACAGCCGAGGCTCTGTCTGCGCTGGCGGTCCGGCTGGGCCGCGCGGCGCCGGTGCATATCAAGATCGATACCGGGATGGGGCGCTTCGGCCTGCTGCCCGATGAAGTCGTCCCCTTCGTGCAGCGGGTCGCCGGGTTGCCGGGGATCACGGTTGAAGGGCTGTACACGCATTTCGCCGTCGCGGACCTGGCCGATAAGGAATACACGCAGCACCAGTTCGCCATCTTCCAGCAGATCCGCACCCGGCTGGCTGCCGGCGGGCTGCGCCCTGCTATGTGTCATGTCGCCAACAGCGCAGCCACGCTCGACCTGCCGGAGATGCACCTCGACGCCGTGCGGGTGGGGATTGCACTCTACGGGCTGCGCCCATCCGGCGAGGTGGAGCCGGCGGTGCCATTGCGCCCGGCGCTGGCGCTGAAAAGCCATGTGGCACGGGTGCGCACGCTGCCGGCCGGGTCAAGCATCAGCTACGGGCGGACGTACATCACACCCCGCGCCATGCCCGTCGCCCTGATCCCGGTCGGCTACGGCGACGGCTATCATCGCCTGCTCTCCAACCGCGGGGCGGTGCTGATCAACGGGCGCCGCGCGCCGATCGTGGGCCGGGTGTGCATGGATCAGTTCGTGGTGGACGTCTCGCAGGTTGGGCCGGTCGCGCTGGAGAGCGAGGCCGTGCTGATCGGCTGCCAGGGCGGCGCGTGCATCTCTGCCGAGGAAGTCGCCACCTGGGCGGAAACGATCAACTACGAAGTCACGACCGGGCTGCTGCCACGCATCCCTCGAATCTATCTACCTGACGAGACGAGCTAGCCTCAATCCGAGATCCCCCTCATCCCCTGGCCCCTGTTCCCTCAGCGGGGAAAAGAGGAACGTGCAGCGCCACAAAAAGCCCCTCTCCCCGCGACGCAGCCGCATGAGGGAGAGGGGTCTGGGGTGAGGGGCAAAAGTTAGGTTTCAGGCGCAGGCTCTTCGGTGGCGCGCGTCTCCCGAAGCTGGTCAAAGGCCAGCCCGCTGCTGCCCTCGCCGCGCCCGGTGTGCTTGCTGATCCCCAGCCAGACGAACACCCGCCCGCCGTTCCAGCGCGTGCGCTTGTACGCCTGCTGGACCACCACGCCCGCGCGCGGGACCTCTTCTTCGTGCAGGAAGTATGCCGTCTTCGGCGTGCGATCCAGCCCGACGCGAAGCAGCGTTGTCCGCGGGCGGACCTTGACCGGCAGCCGCGGATCGCCCTCAAGAATACGCGGCATGGCGGCGCGCTGAAGCTGGATCTCACGGTTGTCACCTTCCAGGTGCACCGGGACGAACGGGATCCACTCTTCGGGCACCGTGTTCATCACCTCATAGCGGATCGGAGCGGCCGGTTCGGGCGCGGGCGGCGGGGGCGTGGCTGCCAGCTCATCGGCCAGGCGCGCGGCGTAGAAGCGGTAGGTTTCGAGCGCCGCTTCCGGGCCGGACTTGCCCCAGCCGGTCGGCAGAGGGATCACGCGCTCGATGCCCCACACCATGTTCGCCATCTCGTCGCGGATCAGCACGACTTCTTCCAGCGGGCTACTCTCCAGCACTTTGGGCACGGTGGGCAACAGCAGAAGGCTGGTGTCTGCCTGCTCACCGGACTGGCCCTGGACGTTGAGCGTGAACATGCTCCACCGCTGCCAGGTATCGTCCAGGCCGCGCCCCGCCGGCTCGATCCAGGTGCGCTCGTTAAAGACGTTGGTCACAGCCATGCCGCGCACCTGCGCGATCGACCCGGCCGGGAGTTGATAGGGCAGCAGGAACCAATCGTTGGCGTACACCAGCCCGAACTCGATCAACAGCAGCTTGGCGATGTCGGTCGTGTCCGGCTTGACATCGCCGAAATTGGTGCGGTTATCCTCGAAGGTCCACCAGCGCGTGTTGGGCATGCCATCGAATGTGATCTGCGTGGGGATGAATGTCTTGGTGTCCGGCTTCTGCGGGTCAGGCGTTTCGGGGGGCAGCTCAGCATCCAGGCCGGGCGACTGCGCGTCCACGTCGAAGTTGTACCAGTCCAGATGGCCGTGATAGTACTCCTCGGCGGCCAGGACCTTCTCGCCCGGCCCCTGCGGCGCGGAGACCTGGAACTGGTATTCAAGCCGGTCGGGCAGCCAGGCGTCGGCGTCTTCGACCGGCGGCTGATAGACGAGGCGCTCGAACCACGCCACGAAGTGCGCTGCCAGGTTGTCCAGCGCGGGTTTGTCTCCGTCCGCGACCCCGGCCACGCCGTCGTAGGCGCGATTGGCCGGGTTCGCCGTCAGATGCAGGTACAGCTTGCCGCCGTCCATGCGCCGCCCGGCCACCGCGGCGAACATGCTCCACGATTCGGGGTGCGCCGCGATCGCAGCGTCGGCGCGCTGAGCCGGGTCCGGCTCGTCGATCGGGTAGGCGTCGACGAACGCCTGCGCGTAGACGCTCAGTTCACCTAGCAGCTTGAGCCACTGCCGCCCCATGAGCAGGCGCAGGTCCAGCGACGCCGGGCGCCCACCGATGGAAAACGCGATCGGGCGCCGCTCGACTTTCGTCTCCAGCGGCACCCCATCCTCGAACGGCTCGGCGGCATGCCCGTCGGGCCGGTATTCCTGCAAGCGCGTCGTCGCCAGATGAACGCGCGCCAGCACCGGCGATCCGGCATCGTCGCCCTGGAACTCGCCCATCTGCCACTGACGTGTGAGCATCCACAGCGCGTCGCGGATCTCGGCTTTCAGCGCGCGGTCAAAGTTCAGCGTGCGCGGGCGGCCTTCCAGCCGGTTCCAGATCGTGATCGCCGGGACCGTACGCGCGGCCAGCTCGTGCTGGATGTTCTGGATGATGAACTGTTGCTCAGACATCAGTCCTCTCCTGCAAGCACCGCGAAGACCCGGTTGTTGGCGGCCAGGCTGGCCGAGATGGAAAGCCCGTAGAGCGTGACGGCCATCACCGTCGCCGGCAGAAAGCGCGCGAAGGCGGTCTTGTCCACCTGGGCCGGCTCGACCGCCCGCTTGCGCGCCATTGCCAGCGTTTCGTGCAGCGCGTCGACCAGGTCCTGCCACTGCCAGCCGCCCACGAACTGCGGCGGCGTGACCAGCAACATCGCCTGGGGCGGTTCTGCGTTGGGCCGGTCGTAATGGAAGGTCAGGCCGGTGGT
>DYEN01000083.1 GCA_020725705.1 Anaerolinea sp. | reverse complement strand
CCAGGCGCCTGGCTGGAGATGGATCGCGGCGTGGCGGCGCATCTGGGTGCAAAGGACAATGCCCTGGTGCGCGGCATGGTCGGCGCGATCCGCGCCCAGGGACGGCGCCCGGCGTTTGTGCTGAAGAGCGGCACCAGCGATATGAACGTGGTCTGCACGCGCTGGCGCTGCCCGCTGATCGCCTACGGACCGGGCGACAGCCACCTCGACCACACGCCCGACGAACATCTGCCGCTGGACGACTACGCGGCTGCGATCGCCACCCTGCGGCACTTCATCGAACATCTGGAACCCGCAGCAGAGGCGGCCTCGCGGGAAGCGGCTTTGCCGGTAAAGCGGCGCGATGATCTATAATCTGCGCGCAGTCGAGCCGGTCGCGCACCCCCGGAGAGGACACGTGAACCCCAATCACGACACGAACCAGCACGCCCGCTGGCAGGGCCGCAACGCCGAAAAGGACGCGCTGCGCGCCGAGGTCTGGTCCGCACTCGAATACCACGGCGCGAGCGTCGGATCGGTGTGGAGCCGGATCCCCAACTTCGCCGGGGCGGACGCCGCCGCCGCGCGCCTGGCCGGGCTGCCGATCTGGCAGCGCGCGCGTGTCGTCAAGTGCAATCCGGATGCGCCGCAAATCCCGGTACGCCTGCGCGCGCTCCGGGATGGCAAGCTGCTCTACACCCCGGTTCCGGAACTGGCCCAGGAATATCCGTTCATCCTGCTGGACCCCGCCGACCTGCAGCGCCGGGGAATCCCTTTTGAAGCGGTCGCGCCCATCGCCGGTGCCGTCGAGCACGGGGTCAAGGTTCGCTTTGAGGACATGCAGCCGTTCGACCTGGTCGTCGTGGGCTGCGTGGCGGTTACCCGTGGCGGCGGGCGAACGGGCAAAGGCGGTGGCTTCGCAGACCTGGAGCTGGGCATCTTCCGCGAGATGGGCTTGATCGCGCCGCACACACCGGTTGTGACCACCGTCCACCCGTTGCAGATAGTCGACGATGGGCGGATCGTTATGCAGGCGCATGACACCCCGCTGGACTGGATCATCACGCCGGATGACGTGATCGAGACGCGCACAACCTACCCGCAACCGGCTGGGGTCAACTGGGACGCCATCCAGCCCGACCAATGGCGCCACATCCCGTTTCTCGCCGATCTCAAGGCGCGGCTAACGGGTGCGGGCTAGCGTGGAGACGAGCAAGTAGCGGCGCCCCAGGTGCGCGCAGGTGAAGGCCACAGCGCGGAACTGCGCGCACTCTATCCAAAGCGACGGACCTCGTCGCCCAGGCGGGAAAGCTCGATCTTGTTCTGCAAGGGCTGTAGGTTGCTCGCGCCTGGAAGGGCCGGAACGCCGGTTTTTAGAGATCGGTCAATTATTCTTGTATAATTCATAATATTGCGGCGCTGCTGCGGCCTTTAAGTCCTGGCCCAACCGCAGAAGGAAGACCCGCCCGTGCCCAAACCTGCGCTCTTTATGATAGACGACGATCCGGATGTGCTGGACAGCATCGAGCGCGACCTGCGTCACGAATATGGTGAGCGCTTCCGCCTGCTGCGGGCCAGCTCAGGCCCGTCGGCTCTGGACGCGGTACGTCAGCTCAAGTTGCGCGGCGAGCCGGTAGCCCTCTTTCTGGTCGACCAGCGCATGCCGGAGATGACCGGGGTTCAGTTCCTGACCGAGGCGATCAAGATCTTCCCGGACTCCAAGCGCGTTCTGCTGACCGCCTACACCGACATTGAGGCGGCCATCCAGGCGATCAACGACGTCGGCATCCACCACTACCTGCTCAAACCCTGGCACCCGCCCGAAGAACGGCTGTATCCCGTTCTGGATGACCTGCTCAGCGACTGGCTCTCGTCCTACCATCCGCCGTTTGAGGGCCTACGCATTATCGGCTATCGCTGGTCACCCGCCTGCCACGAAGTCAAACAGTTCCTGGCGCTCAACCAGGTCCCCTACCAGTGGCTGAGCATCGACCAGTCGCAGGAAGCCCAGGTACTGCTCGATCAGATGCAGCTAGAGCGCCCTCACCTGCCGGTAGTGCTGTTTCCGGATGGGACTTACCTCGACAACCCCGGCATCAGCGCGCTCGCCGAGCGCATCGGCCTGACCATGCGCGCCAAGCGCCCTTTCTACGATCTGGCGATTATCGGCGCGGGGCCGTCCGGGCTGGCGGCGGGGATCTACGCCGCATCGGAAGGGTTGCGCACCGTCCTGATCGAGAAGCAGGCGCCCGGCGGCCAGGCCGGTACCAGCGCCCGCATCGAAAACTACCTGGGCTTTCCGGTCGGGCTGAGCGGGGCAGACCTCGCACGCCGGGCAACGGCGCAGGCCCGACGTTTTGGTGCGGAGATTCTCTCGCCAGTGGAAGCCGTCGGCCTGCGGGTCGAAGGCCCCTACCGGATCATCACCCTGTCGGACGGGCGCGAGATAAGCTGCCACGCGCTGCTGATCACCACCGGCGTGACGTACCGCATGCTCGACGTGCCGGGGATCAGCCGGCTCACCGGGGCCGGGGTGTATTATGGCGCCACAATGAGCGAAGCCCCCGCCTACGAGGGCCAAGAGGTGTTCATCGTCGGCGCCGGCAACTCGGCCGGGCAGGCGGCGGTCTATTTCTCCAAGCACGCCGGGCATGTACGCCTGCTGGCGCGCACGTCAACGCTGACGACCAGCATGTCGCAGTACCTCATCGACCAGCTTCACGCCATCGGGAACATCACGATCCACACCGAGACGCTCATCGCCGAAGCGCACGGCACCGAGCATCTCGAAGCGATCACGATCGACTGCAACGGGCAGCGCGAGACACTGCCGGCTGACGCTCTGTTTGTATTCATCGGCGCCACGCCGCCGACCGACTGGCTGCGCGACGTGATCGCCTGCGATCCGCAGGGGTATGTCCTGTGCGGCTCATATCTCGCCGATGGGCAGGTCCGCCCGCCCGGCTGGCCGCTGGAGCGCGATCCGTACATGTTCGAGACCAATATACCCGGCGTCTTCGCCACCGGCGATGTGCGTCACGGGTCCGTCAAGCGCATTGCGACCGCCGTTGGCGAGGGGGCGATGGTCATCCAGTTCGTGCACCAGTACCTGGGGAACCTGTGACGAATGGACGAGCGCCTGAAACAATCGCCTGCCTTCGCCGAACTGACCGACGCACAGCTCGCGCATATTGTGGCATTGGGCAGGGAAGTGACCTTCCCCAAAGATGCGATCATCATTCAGGAAGGGGCGCAGTCCAGGGGGATGTATGTGCTGCTCGATGGCGAGCTGATCGTCACCAAGCACATTCGCGGGCGCTCGGTCACGCTCAGCCGCCTGGAGCCGGTCACCTTCGTCGGCGAGATCTCGGTCATGACCGGCTTTGAGCACATGGCGACCGTGCGGGCCGTCACCGACGCGCGTCTGCTGTTCTACGACGTGGCGCTGTTCCGGGCGATCTTCGAGAACTCGCCACTGCTGCGCATTCTTCTGTCGACCACCGCCGAGCGCTTGCGGCGCATGGAAGCGGCGGTGCGCCAGGAAGAAAAGCTGACCGCCCTGGGGCGCCTGTCTGCCGGGCTGGCGCACGAACTGAACAACCCGGCTGCCGCCAGCGTGCGCGCGGCCCAGCAGCTTCCCACCGTGCTCTCGGCGCTGCAAAAGCTGGTCTTTCAGCTCAGCGAGTTCGGCCTGACGACAGGCCAGCTCAGCTTTCTTGACGAGCGCCAGGGCCAGTTGATGGCGCGCGCTGCACAGCCCGACACGCTCGCGCCGCTGGAGCGCGCTGACCGCGAGGACGAGCTTGCCGCGTGGATGGATGCGCACGGCATCGACAACGGCTGGCAGCTTGCCCCGATGTTCGTCCGCGCGCAGATCATGGTGGGCGAGCTGGACGAGATCCGGACTATGTTGGGTGACCGCGCGCTCCGCACCGCGCTGGCGTGGCTGGAAGGCGTGCTGAACGTGGTGAGCATGCTCACTACCATCGAGCAGAGCGCCGAGCGGATTCACAGTCTGGTCACGGCGATTAAAGCCTACAGCTATATGGATCAGTCTCCCGTGCAGGAGATCGACATCCACCAGGGGCTAGAGAACACGCTCGCCATTTTGGCGCACAAACTCAAGAACATCACGGTCGTGCGCGAATACGACCGATCCATGCCGCGTGTAACGGCCTATGGCAGCCTGCTCAACCAGGTGTGGACCAACCTGCTCGACAACGCCATCGACGCGCTGAAGGGCAGCGGGACGATCTGGATCCGAACCGCCTTCGAGCACGATCACGTGACGGTGGAGATCGCCGACAACGGCCCCGGCATCCCGCCCGAAGTGCAGTCGCGCATCTTCGAGCCGTTCTTCACCACGAAAGGGATCGGCGATGGAACCGGCATGGGCCTCGACATCGCCTACCGGATCGTGGTCGAGGATCACCGGGGCGATCTCCAGGTCACGTCGCAGCCGGGAGACACGCGCTTCCAGGTCTGCCTGCCGCTTCAGCCCAACGGGGAGTGAACCGGCGCGCAGGTGTGCCTGCCGCCCCGGCTACCCACCCAGATAGGCGCGCTGGACTTCCGGGCTGGCGCTCAGTTCGGCGCTCGGCCCGGACAGCACGATACTCCCCGTTTCCAGCACATAGCCGCGGT
>DYEN01000082.1 GCA_020725705.1 Anaerolinea sp. | reverse complement strand
TCATCTTTTACACGCTGGTGCGCCCATCTGCCCAGGACGCACCGCCGAACCTGATCGGGCAGGCTCCGGCGACCGCTCTGCCGGCTGCCGCCACGCCGACGCTCGATCATCTGTCCACTACCTGCCAGGGGTCCGGCGCGGTGATTCATCAGCCGGTCTCTGGCGAGCGCGTCGGAGACGCGTTCATGGTGTTTGGGACGGTGGATCACCCGGAGCTGTGGAGCTACACGGTACAGATCAGCTACCTGGGTGGCGATCCGCTCACCACGCCCACAGACTGGATCATCCTGCGCGGGCCGCCGTTCGGGCAAGCTGCCCCCGAAGAGCCGGTGTCCGGCGATCTGCTGCTCGACATGCCGGTGATGCTGTCGCGCAGCGGGTATTATGCCCTGCGGGTGCGCGTCACGCTGCGCGACGGCACCCTGCTGCCCCCCTGCGACGCAGTCGTGCTGCACGAGTAAGTCCGGCTACCCGCCCGCCTCACAGCGGGTCGTCAACCGTCCAGCCGCGCGTGAAGTAGATGCCGTCGATGAAGCCCCGTGCCCGCTCCGTGTGCGGATAGCGCGCCAGATAGGCCCAGAACGCCGGGCTGTGGTTGGGGAACTTGCGATGCGCCAGCTCGTGCGCGATCACATAGTCGATCACGTAGTCCGGCCACAGTTTGATCTGGTCGCTGATGCGGATGTCGCCGTCGGTCGCGCCGCCGTGTGTGCAGCTTCCAAGCCGCGTGTGCAGGTTGCCTGCCCAGCGGATGGTGTGCCAGCGCAGCTCGCCGTCGAAGTACGCCTCGTTGATCGCCTGGGCGCGGCGCTGGAGTTCGGCATCGTTGCGGCCGAGGGCGCGGGCGCGTGCGTCTAGCACAGCGGCGACGATGCCGTCCAGCAGCCGGTCGAGCACCGGCTCCGGCACGTGTTCCGGCGTCCGCACGCGGATGACCGTGCCCTCGACGTTCCAATGCACGTTGCGCTTCAGGCGGCGGTCGTGGCTCACTTCCACGTCGAGCGTGTGGCCGCCGGCGTCGGTGATCTGCCGCGCGATCCAGACACGGGGAGCGGGTTGTCGTTTCATGGCGCGTGTCCGTTTTGTTTCCGGCGTGTGAGCATCCGTCCGCGTGCGGACAAGAACAGGGCAGCCTGGGCGCTGCCCTCTGTGAGCCGGTGAACGGTGCGGCGTGCTATCAGACCGCGGCGATGACTTCGTACAAGTTACGCGTTTCGCGCGAGGGCTGGATGCCAAACAGGCGGTCCAGCGTGCGCTCCAACTGGTGATACTGCCCGATCGCCTCGTCGCGCCGGCCTTGCTGGTAGTAGATCATCATCACGTCGCGGTGGACGTCTTCCCAGTCCGGCTTTTCACGCAGCGCGCGCAGCAGATAGCCCAGCGCCAGGTCCAGCTCGCCCAGGCCGCGGTGATAGCGCCCCAACCCGATCAGCGCCTGCGCGTACTTGTTTTGCAGTTCGTCGCGGCGCGCCTGAACCCAGGGCGTGTGGATGTAGGGCAGAAAATCCGAGCGATAGAGCTGCACGGCGAGATACCAGTTGGCGGGCGCGTTTTCCTCAACCTCGATCGCCTCGTGCACGGCCTCTTCGAAGACGCGCGCGTCGTAGTGGATCTGGAGCTTGGGTGAGGGGACGTAGAACCCGCTCGCATAGTGAGTCAGTTCATAGCCCAGGCACTCGCTGATTTTGCGCTTGGTGACGTGAAAGACGTTGGTGGCCTCTTTGACCGACATCTTCGGCCAGAAGACCTCGAAGATCTCGTCGCGCGTTACCATCGGATGATCGACGAAGTAATAGAACAGGTGGCGCGGCAACGACCCGTCCCAACTGGTCACCGGGCGACCGTCGATGTAGACATGCCCGCCGGAAAGCGCAAAGACCTCAAGCTGCCCCCGCTTCTGCTCGTCACCGTAGATCCCGCCTCCAAGCGCTTCGTCGGTGCCCACCACAACCGCCTGCCCCGCCAGCACCAGGTCGTTCCAGGGCTGGAGCCGCAGCAGGCGCGCGTTGATGACAATCTGGACGTTGTCGGGCAGGGCAGCGGGCAGGTCGCGGAAGAAACGGTCAACGGACTTGCTGGGGTGCAGATGATCGAACGCATCGAGCAGAAGCATGTAAGGCTTGCCGCGCACTGCGCCCAGGTCGGCGCCGAGGGCCGCGGCAAGATCGGCGGGGGTGGCGCGCGTTTTCAGCGCGGCGCGGGTCTGTGCCCCGAACCCTTCGGGGAAGGCCGGGTCGTCGACCATGTGCGCCAGCCAGGCTTCCAGCGTCGTTTCGTCTTCGCCCAGGCTGTAATAAATCATATTCGGGCCATAGTGGCGCAGGAACATCGCCACCAGGGCACTGCGCGCGCGGTGGCGCGGGTAGATAATTGCCAGCGGTTTGCCACGCAGGCGCTCCTGGAATGTCTCGAAACTGAGTTCAGCGACCCGTTCCACTGCTCGTGGCGTCATCATCATCACCCCATTTTCAGTGCAGCGTCTGGGCAGGCAGCCCAACCGCACTCGTGTGTGCTGTGGTTATACGCAAAAACTCGCACCACACGCACGGTGCCATCGCCCTGCGCGTCTGCGAGCCTCTTCCCCTTAAACTTATGACCGGTTTGACCCCGTATGATTATCATTGTAAAGCATAAATCTGTCAATACAAAAACACTTTAAGTACGACATACCTTTTCGTAATTATGTTCCGACGAAAGAGGAAACTATTATTAGTTTACTTGAAATCGCTTGCAGAAAGCTGCATGCATCGGACGGTTACCGTCAAACGGGTGATCCGGCTATAATGCGGGCAAGCTTGTGCTCGATCCGGCCGTTTGGAGAGCGACGCATGCGCCGATGGTTGGTTGTCATCTGGTTGATCATCTTGCTGGCCGGTGCCGCGGCTTGTCAGACGGCTCCCGCCGAGCCGCAGCCGCTTCCGACGCTGGTCGATCTCAATACACTGCCCACCGCGGATTTCCTCACCCAGAATGCGCCCCCGGCAGGCTTCGACGAAGTGAGCTTCGACCCGCTCGACCGCAACCTGGCGGCGCGGCCCGGCTGGACCTACACGGTAGTCGGCGAGTTTGAAGGCACGTTTGCCGGTTCTGACGAGCCGGCTGAGGGGCGCTTTACGCTCCAGGTGTGGGCTAACGAGCTGGGCGAATCGCGCCGCGTCGTGCTGGAAGTCGAGGGGCTGGCCGTCTCGCCGCAGGAATACGTGCGTCTGGAAGGCGTCCGCATCAGCAACGACACGTATGTGGTTGACACCAACGGCCAGTGCAGCCCCGGCGCCGCCGGGTCCGGATCGTCCATCGTGGCCGATTTGTCCGCCGGGGAACTGATCGGCGGGGTGGCACGGGCAGTGCCGACCGGTCACCGCGACACGATCGATGACGTGCCGGTCTGGCAGTACACCTTCGCGCCCGAGGCGCTGCGTCTGGCGGCGATCAAGCGCGAGGCCGACAGCCGGGTGAGCGTTGAGGCGGATCTGTGGGTGTCGCCCGGCCTGAACGCGGTGACGCGCTTCGAGGCGTCGGTTGAGGTGGCGGATGTCCGTATCCTGTCGGCGGAGCAGCCGGTCAGCGGCACGCTGTTTCTGCGCTACGATCTCGACCTCAGCCAGATCGACATCCAGCCGAATATCTCGATTCCGCACGGCTGCTGAGGGTGCTTGGCTTTGCCTGAGGCGCACAGTATAATTGCCCTGGCGGATGGCAGCCAACATGCGCCGCGCACCGGATTTCTTTTTTTGAGCTGCAGCCACCTCATCGGACCCTCGCAGGGAGGGAGAAGGTCGTATGCGCGTTTCTGTCTTGCAGGAAAACCTCTACAAAGGTCTCAGCATTGTCGGGCGGGCGGTTCCCAGCCGGGCTTCGCTGCCGATTCTGTCGAATGTCCTCATCGCGACCGAGGACGCGCGCCTGCGGCTGGCCGCCACCAACCTGCAGCTTGGAATCACGGTGTGGATCGGCGCGAAAGTTGAGGATGACGGTTCGATTACCCTGCCGGCGCGCACCTTCCAAGACCTGGTGGCGACGCTGCCCCCCGAGCGCGTCGACATGGACCTCGACACGCGCACTCTGACGCTGCATCTCCACTGCGCCGGGAAGTCCGCCAACATCAAAGGCATGGACGCCGCCGAATTCCCGCAGATGCCCGAGTTCGAGCCGGAGCGCGCGATCAGCGTGCGGGCGGATGTTTTCAAGGAGATGATTGAGCAGGTCGTCTTCGCCGCGGCGAAGGACGAGAGCCGCCCGGTGTTGGCGGGTGTGCTGTTGCGCTTTGACGGCGACGTGTTCACCATGGCCGCTGCGGACGGCTACCGGCTCTCGGTGCGTACCACGGAGCTGGAATTCAGCGTGGGCGATCGCGCGCCGGACCCCTTCATCGTCCCGGCCCGCACCCTGCAAGAGTTGGGGCGGATCATCAGCGATGACGACGAGGAAGTGCTGATCGCCCTGCCCGATGGGCGTGGTCAGGTGATGTTCAGCCTGGACAACGTCCTGGTCGTTTCCCAGTTGATCGAAGGCAAGTTCCCGGACTACGAGGCGATCATCCCGCGCACTTACCAGACGAGCGTGATGGCCTACACCGGCGAGTTGCTGGCTGCCTGCCGCAGTTCCGAGGTGTTCGCCAAGGACTCGGCGAATACGGCGCGTGTTCTGATCGAGCCGGCCAGCAGGCCGAACGAGCCGGGGCAGGTGATCGTTGCCGGGCAGTCTCAGGAAAAGGGCGACGCCCAGGCGCCGCTCGAAGCGACCATTGAGGGCACCGCGATCGAAATCGCCTTTAACATCCGCTACCTGATCGAAGTGCTGAACGTCATCCGCGAGGACCGTGTCGTGCTGGAAACCAGCGGGCCGACCGCGCCGGGCGTGGTGCGCCCCGCCGGCCGGGATGATTTCATTCACGTCATCATGCCGATGTCCACTGCGCGCTGAGCGCTTACCTCGCCAGTCTGGACACGTCCGGCTGCGTCCTATACCCAGCCGGATTTTTGTGGATGAGGCCGCCGTTGGCCGAGACTGGCGGGCTGTGCCGGGAAATGTGCTAAAACCGGATTAGACGAGTCACTTTGAGCGAAGGAGAAACACAATGAACTACCGCCGCGTCGGCGCTTCCGGTCTGAGAGTGAGCGAGATCAGCCTGGGGGGCTGGATCACCTTTGGCGAGAGCATCACCGATCAGCAGCTTGCACGTGAGCTGATCGTGCTGGCCTACGACAACGGCGTTAACTTCTTTGACATCGCCGACAGCTACGCGAAAGGCGGCGCCGAACGCCTGATGGGAGCGGTGTTCAAGGAGTTCCCGCGCCACACGCTGGTGATCTCCAGCAAGGTCTACTGGCCGATCAGCGACGACGTCAACGACCGCGGCCTGTCGCGCAAGCATATCATGGAGAGCATCGATCGCTCGCTGCGAAACATCGGGACCGACTACCTTGATCTCTACTTCTGCCACCGCTACGACACCGAGACGCCGGTCGAGGAGACGGTGCGCGCCATGGACGATCTGGTGCACCAGGGCAAGATCCTGTATTGGGGTACCAGCGAGTGGACCGACGAGCAGATCCAGGAAGCGCTCGATATTTGTGAAGACTACGGGCTGTACCGGCCCATCGTCGAGCAGCCGCAGTACAACCTGATCCATCGCCGCCGCGTCGAGGAAACGATCCTGCCGCTGGCCGAGGAAGAGGGGATCGGGCTGGTGGTGTGGAGTCCGCTTGCCAGCGGCCTGCTGACGGGCAAGTACGACAACGGTGTGCCGGAAGACAGCCGCTTGGCGCAGAAAAGCTGGCTGGCCGAGGGGTTGCTCAAAGAGGAGCGGCTGGACGCGGTACGCCAGCTTAAGACGATCGCGGACGAGCTGGGCGTCACGCGGGCGCAGCTTGCCATCGCCTGGACGCTGCGCCAGCCCGCCGTCAGCAGCGCGATCACCGGCGCGACCCGGCGCGCTCAGCTTGAGGAAACGCTGAAAGCGACCGAGATCAGGCTGGACGCCGACGTGTTGGAGCGGATCGACGAACTGTTCCCTGCACAGCGCGAGCTGGCCTGAGCAGGCCCCAAGCGTCGATCGCGGGCGGAGGCGCGGGCTAGCGGGCGGATTTGCGTGTGTGTCGTAGCCAGACCTGCGCCTCTTCCCCGCCGAGGATGACCAGTTCGCGCATGGAGTCGCGCGGGTGGGCGGGGTCCTCAGGTTCGCCGATCAGGATATCGGTCGAGTTGGGATCCATTTCGAGCAGCGTCCAGGACAGGTACGGCTTGATGAAGTGATAGAGCGCCTCAAGCGGATCTGCGTCGGGGGGAAGGGATGAGTCGGTGGGCCGTGTCAGGCGGCGCGCCGAAGGGAATCGAGATGCCAGCGTGCTCACCGCGCTGCCTCCAAAACCTTAAGTAAAACTCGACACTGTGTCACCAACCGCAGCACGCGCGCCGGGGAGAGACATTGCCCTATTATACCTAAATTTTGAAATACAACGATCAATTCGTGTCCAACAGGCTTACATTTCACTGCGTGGTGATGTGGGCAAGCATTGACAGCGCGCGGGTTTTTCGCGTATAGTAATGCGTATGAACGAGCCAGTGTGGACGGTAGTACGCGCCTCGATGCGCATGTGCAGCTTGCCGTGGTCGGGTAGTTCCCGGCGATGGCGTGTTGCGTGTGCCTGACGCATCGTCATACGACCGTCCTGACCCCGGCAAGCCAAACCGTCGAGACCTTCGGCGGTTTTTTGTTGTGGTGAGCCGGGCAGCACGTTGTTACAATTCGCCCTGGTCTGCGGACCGCGAGCCTCGAAGGGGAGACTATGGCCGACTTCATTCATGTTTCCATTGCCTGGCCCTATGCCAACGGCGATCTGCACGCCGGGCATCTGGCCGGGGCCTATTTACCGGCGGATATCTTCGCCCGCTATCACCGCCTCAAGGGCAACCACGTGCTGATGGTGAGCGGTTCCGACGCGCACGGCACGCCGATCACGGTCGAAGCCGACCGGCTTGGCGTCCCGCCGAACGTGGTCTTCGAGCACTATCACCGCCGCTTTCTGGAAACCCAGAAGCAGATCGGGATCAGCTATGACCTGTTCACCCACACCGACACCGAGAACCATCACCGTGTGGCGCAAGACATCTTCCTCAAGCTGCTGAACGACGGAAAGCTCTTCCGCGCGACTCAGCGCCTGCTCTACAGCGAAACCGAGCAGCGGTTTCTGCCCGATCGCTACGTTGAGGGCACCTGCCCGCGCTGCGGCTACACGCAGGCGCGTGGCGATCAGTGCGACAACTGCGGCGCGCTGCTGGACGCGACGGAGCTGATCAACCCGCGCAGCAAGATCGACGGCAGCACGCCTGTGATCCGCGAGACGGAGCACTACTTCTTCGACCTGCCGGCCTTCAGCGAGCGGCTGCTCGAGTACCTGTCGACCGGCAAGGAACACTGGCGCCCCTCGGTGCTGAATGTCTCGAAGAACAAAGCGCGCGACCTGCTGCCGCGCCCGATCACGCGGGACATCACCTGGGGGATTCCCGTTCCGCTCGAAGGCTGGGAGAACAAGCGCCTGTATGTGTGGTTCGAGGCGGTGATGGGCTACCTGACCGCCAGCATCGAGTGGGCGCGCAACACCGGCCAGCCAGACGCCTGGAAACGGTGGTGGTACAACCCCGACGCCCGCATCTACAACTTCATCGGCAAGGACAACATCGAGTTCCACACCATCAT
The DNA here is from genome assembly GCA_020725705.1 of Anaerolinea sp. Taxonomy (GTDB): domain Bacteria; phylum Chloroflexota; class Anaerolineae; order Aggregatilineales; family Aggregatilineaceae; genus DYGX01. Next base: position 7,224 of record DYEN01000082.1, on the reverse strand, counting down.
CTGGCCGGCGGAGCTGATGGGAATCGACGGGCTGTACGCCGACGAGGACGACGGGCCGATCTCGCTGCCCTATGACGTGCCCGCCAACGAGTTCATGAATATCGAAGGCGAGCAGTTTTCCAAGAGCCGCAACTGGGCGGTTTGGGTGCCGGACATTCTGGAACGCTACGATCCGGATGCCATCCGCTACTACATCGCGGTGACCATGCCCGAAACCCGCGACTCCGACTGGAGCTGGGAAGGGTTTGTCACCCGCAACAATACCGAGCTGCTGGCAGCCTGGGGCAACCTGGTCAACCGCGTGCTCAAATTCGCCGCGCGGCATTTCGACGGGCGTGTGCCGGAGCCGGGCACGCTGCGCGACATCGATCGGCAGATCATCGCGCAGGTGGAAGGCGGCTTCGAGCGCGTGGGGTCGCTGATTGAAGCGGTCAAGCTGCGCGACGCGCTGGCCGAGACGATGGCCCTGGCGCGCGAAGTCAACGGCTATCTGGACCGCGCGCCGTGGTTCAAGGTGATCAAGGACGACCGGCAGGCCGCCGCGACGACGATCTACACCGCGCTGCGCTGCATCGACAACCTCAAGATGCTGTTCGCGCCGTTTCTGCCCTTCTCATCGCAGCGCGTCCACGAATATCTGGGCTACGAGGGGCGGCTGTTCGGCGAGCAGCGGATCGAGGTCTTCGAAGAGACGACACGCTCGCACCCGGCGCTGACCTACGACGCCAGCGACGCGATCGGGCGCTGGGAACCGAGCGCGTTGCCGCCCGGCCAGGCGCTGCGCGACGGCGAGGCGCTGTTCCGCAAGCTGGAGCCGGAGCTGATCGAGGCGGAGCGGGCGCGGCTCGGCCAGCCACGCGAGGCGGAGACCCTGCCGGGGCGCGGATAGGCGCGGGCGCTCACCATGACGCGCGGTGTCGAGCGAAGTCTGTTGGGCGCGGTGCTGCTGGTCTATCTGGCGCTGGCCGGCCTCTACGCCATCCGCACCCCCGCATGGCAGGCGCCGGACGAGCCGGCCCACTATAACTACATCCGCCAGATCGCCGGTGAGGGTCGCCTTCCCGTGCTGGAGCCGGGCGACTGGCAGCAGGCGTATCAAAACGAGCTGACGGCGCGCGGTTTCGACCCGGCGCTGTTGGGGCGGCTGGAGACGGTCCAGTACGAGGACCACCAGCCGCCGCTCTATTACCTGCTACAGGCGCCCATCTACGCGGCGACCGATGGCGATCTCACCGCGCTGCGGCTGGTGTCGGTGACGCTGGGTGCGGGGGTGGTGGTGGCGGCGTGGGCGGTGCTGCGCGCCCTGTTTCCGGAGCGTCCCGCCCTGGCGCTGACCGGCGCGGCGTTCGTCGCGTTCTTGCCGCAGCACCTCGCCATCCTCGCCAGCGTCAGCAACGACCCGCTCGCCGAGCTGATCGCCGGGGTGGTGCTGCTGGTCGCCGTGCGCTATCTGCGCGGCGAGGCGCGGGGCGCGTCCCCGGCGCTGCTGGGCGTGCTGGTGGGGCTGGCGCTGCTCACCAAGACGACGATCTACTTTCTGGCGGGGATCGCCGTCCTGGCAATCGTGTTGCGCGGGCGGCGCGAGCGCTGGCCGGGGGTGGCGGTGACGCGACATCTGGTGGCGGTGCTGATCCCTGCGCTGATCCTGGGCGGCGTGTGGTGGGTGCGGAATATGAGCGTCTACGGCGGGACCGATTTCACCGGGCTGGCGCGCCACGACGCGGTGACGGTCGGCCAGCCGCGCACCGCCGAGTATATCGACGAGGTGTACGGCGGCAGCGTGGCGCGCTATCTCGAAGCGTTCGTCACGACCACCTTCCGCAGCTTCTGGGGCCAGTTTGGCTGGATGGCGCTGGTGATGCCCGGCTGGGCCTACACCCTGCTGGCGATCTTCTCGCTGGGCGTGTTGGCCGGAGCGGTCGTGTTTGCGCGGCGTGCACGCTGGCCGGCGGCGCTGAGCGGCCCACAGCGCGACGGGCTGGCGCTGCTCGGTGTGACGCTCGGGCTGGTGGCCGCCGCGTATATGCTCTACAACGTCGATTTTGTGCAGTTTCAGGGTCGCTACCTCTACCCGGCGCTGATCCCGCTGGCGCTGCTGGTCGCGATCGGGCTGGCAGGCTGGGCGGAACTGCTGCCGGCAAGCGCGTCCATGCGGGCCGCGGCGCCCCTGGCGGCGCTGTTCGCGCTGGCGGTATACGCGCTTTATGCTCTGGAGCGCATCATCGTGCCGAACCTGCCCGCCTGGTAAGCGCAGCAAAGGAGCAACCGCGATGCCCGATGAAATGACACTGCGACTGGGGTTGACCGGCGAAGCAAGCGTCACCGTGACCGATGACTTGAGCGCGATCGCGCTGGGCACCGGCACGGTGCGCGTCTACTCGACGGCAGGGCTGGTAGCGTTGCTTGAGGCGGCAGCGGTAGCCGCGCTCGACGGGGTGATGCCGCCCGGCCAGACCAGCGTCGGCACGCGCCTGGACGTGCGGCATCTGGCCGCGACGCCGGTCGGGATGAAGGTCACCGCGCGGGCGACGTTGCAAGAGGTGGACGGGCGGCGGCTGGTCTTCGCGGTCGAGGCGTGGGACGCGGTCGAGCAGGTCGGCGCGGGCACGCACGAGCGCTTCATCGTCGACGCGGAGCGTTTCGAGCAGCGCGCCGCCGCCAAGCAGCCCTGAGCGCGATCGCTTATGCCGCTGGCTCCGGCCCGCGCAGCTTCCGCAGCCACACCCGCAGCCGCGTCACGCCGAGCGCCAGCGCGAGCATGATGCCCCACATGAGAAGCTGGCCGGGAACCGAGTGCACGAAGATGAAATAGTTGTCGGCGGACGGGATATACGTCCCCTCGTCGTAGCTGAAGAACAAATGATGGATAAGCGGCACTAGCAGGTACTGGACGCTGGCGTAGCCCATGAACAGCACGCTGGTGCTGGGGATGCGTAGCTGGCGCCGCCACGAGGTGATCGCGCTCCCAATGGCGAGCAGCACCAGTCCGAACAGGGCGACGATGAGATAGGGTGCCGCTCTCCCCGTTCTGCCTTCCAACAGGTCGTCAATGCCGCTGGTGACGAAATACAACCCGGTGAGCGCCACGCCATCGACCAGCAGCAGGAGATATGTCGACGGCTGGCGCGCGGCAAGCTCGCCAAACCAGACGGCCAGCGCCAGCGCGATCAGCAGCGCGACCGTGACCTGCGCCGCGTTACGCAGCGGCAGCACCGGGTCGTTGACGGTCATCACGATGGCGGGAACACCGATAACCAGCGGGATCGCGCACAGCAGCCAGAGACGCCACCACTCCGGCGCGTGATAGCTTTTCCTGACTCGCCCCGCGATGAGGTTCGCCGTGCCATAGAGCACCATCACCGCGCCGCCTGCGACGAACCCGGTCATCCAGTAGCGCCCGACCGTCACCCAACCGAAGGGGGTGGTATCGAACCGTTCGGCGCCCATGTCGTGGAAATAGAGGAAGATGAGGTGGCGGTCACGCACCGCGAACCAGTGGTAATAGAGAGCGAGCAGGAACGCGACCGCCGGCACGGCGAAGAGCGCCGCGTGCCACCACGCCCTGGCATCCGCCCGCTGGACCAGCCCGGCCTTCATGCGCAAAGCGTTCATGGCTACCTCTCCCAGGATGCTCCCAGGCTTACCCTGTGCGTTCGCCCGGATACAACTTGATTGAGGCAGCCATGAACCGGACGACACTTACAAGACCAGCACAAAAGCCGCGCTGCCGGTCGCCGCTAGGGCAGCGCGCTGACTTTGGACTTGAGATGCATGTCGAAGAACGCGATCGTGTTCGCGATGAACTGCCGGTCGCCCTCGCCGACGAAGGTATGCGGCTGGCCAGGGTACGAGACGCACTGCACCGGTTTGCCCAGGTTTAGCAGGCGCGTGCACAGGTCATCCGACCACCACGAGGGCACCAGCTCGTCCGCCGCGCCGTGGTGAATGCCGATCACCGCCTGGATACGGTCGAGGAAGTTGATCGGCGAGATGTTGAATAGCGCCTCGTCCGGGACGGCCAGCTCGAACGCGCCGCGCTGCCGGCCAGACCAGGCCTGGATCGCCTCGTAATTGCGCCGCTCGTCGCCGCTCATCGAGCCGTACAGCACCGCCGCATCGACATGCGGGCTGACCGTCAGCACGCGCAGCGAGATGCCGCCGCCCATGCTGTGCCCCCACAGCCCGATCCGCTCCGGGTCGGCCAGAGCCAGCGGGCCGGGCTTGCCGCCCTGGTCGCGCACGATCGCGATCAGGTTGAGGACGTCGGTCGCCATGCCCACGCGGAAGAGATTGGGGCCGTCGTCCGAGGGCTTGTAGCCGCGCAGGTTGGGATGCAGCACCAGATACCCGGCCCGCGCCAGCGCGTCGGCATAGCGCGTGGTGTAGTCTAGCGTGTAGTAGATCGCGGGGTCGATGTAGCCGTGCAGCGCGATGATCACAGGGAACGGCCCGGTCCCTTGTGGCACGTTCATGAAACCGTAGATCGTCAGGCTGTCGCTGGGGTACGAGATCAGGAAGCGGTTGAAGGCCGTGTTGCTCTCCATGACCTCGTGCAGCGTGACCGTCCCGCCGCCATAGCTGCGGGTGGCGAGGAAGTCGATGGTCAGATCGCCGTAGGGGTCGGCGGCAATTGGGGTCGGGTTCTGGCGGGCGAAGGTTGGCGCCTGAGCGCCGGGCCGTGTGAGGCCCAGCAAGCTGAGCAGCACGAGCGTGGCGACGATCCATTTCTTCATGGGTGCTTCTCTCGATGATCCGGTGATGTGTGTCAGCCCCCCTCGGCGCGGCTCGCGCCCTGCAGGCGCTAAGTGTACCGCGCCCGGCCCGGAAATGTCCAACAGACCCCGTCAGGCATGGCCCGGCGGGGCAGAGACGACCCGCGCCCACCAGCGCGCGCCGTTGGTGTGCAGTTCGAAGACGCGCCCATCGGCCACCCGCGCCAGCAGGTGCAGGCCGTCGTCGGCTTTCCAGCGGCGGCCCGTGTCCACCACCGGCAGTGTCTCGCCTGCCCACGTCAGGCGCGCAGGGACCGGCCAGCCGTCCGGCGTCCAGGTCGCTTCCACAGCGATGAGTTCTGTGTCCATCACACCTATCCAGCGATCGGCGGGTACACCGGGCGCACTATAACACGAAAGGGCCGCGTACGCAGCCCTTCCGGTGTGCGGTTCGGCGTGCTGTGTTGCTTAGCGGCACTCCGAACTGGACTGATCCACCGTAGCGGTCAGCGTGCCGTTGGCGTTGATGGTGTAATGCCAGACGCTGTGCACCATCATGCTGGTGCCCGGCTCGCGGCCAACGATGCGGAAGTTGTTGATGACGGTGTACTGCTCGCCGACCGTGGCGTTGAAGGCATCTTGCGAGACGCCCGTCCCCCGGTACACATTTCCCGTCGTCTGTCCAACGCCGGTAATACCCTGCGGGTTGGCCTGGAATTTGACGTGCACACCCCCCGCATTGTCAAACGTCATGCGGAAAGTCACATGCAGGTAGCCGGAAAGGTCGATCAGCTCGCCGGCGCAGTCTGACCAGATCGTACTTTCATACCAGAAGCGGCCCTGATCGGTCTGGGCCTGGGCGGTCAGGGTCGCGCCGAGCGTCAGAAGCAAAGCAAGCACGAGCGTCAGCAATGCGGTGCGTTTCATGGGATATGACTCCTTGTCCGATGGATGGTGGGGGCGATGGCTGGCGTGAAGACCTGCAGCCAGGGCCAAAATCCATTAAATCAATAAATATATTAATTGTAAATATCTAAAAAACATAGTAAATAAGTGAAATTAAAAATTAGCCCAATCTGAGTGATGCAGCGGTGTAATTAGGCCAATTGAGAGAGGAAGGGGACAGTGAGGAACTGGCCGGCAGGCGGGTTCGCGCAGCAGTAGTACGAAACGCATATGTGTCGGGTGGGTCCCCTCCGGCGGCTCACAGCGCCCCATCGAGGTAATCGAGCACCATCTGAAAGGCCGCGTCGGCGGATTGCTCGCGGTTTTGCAAGCGGTCGCCCTCAAACACGAAGCGGCGCACCCATACCCCACGCGGCGTGCTGAGCGCCACAAACGTCAGCCCCACCGGCTTGGTTGCGGTGGCACCGTCCGGCCCTGCGATGCCGGTCACGCTGATCGCCAGGTCCACGCCGAACAGCGTGCGCGCGCCGATTGCCATCTCACGGGCGACCGTCTCGCTGACGGCGCCCTGCTCGACGAGCATCTGCTCGTCCAGGCTCAGCAGGCGGCGTTTGGCGCGGTTGGCGTAGGCGATCACCCCACCGATCAGGTAAGCACTGCTGCCCGGAATGTCCGTCAGGCGCTTGGCGATCAGCCCGCCGGTGCTGCTTTCGGCGGTGGCGATCGTCAGCCCGGCGCTGCGCAGCCGCTGCCCGACCCGCGCTTCCAGCCGATCATCGTCTGTTGCCGACTCGCGTGCACTCATGACTCGTCCTCTTCACCGGAATCCGCCAGAGTAAACTCCCAGCCGCAATACTTGCCATCGCCGATCGGATCGGGTGGGCAGATCAAGCAGCGCGTGCGGATGCGCGGGTCGATAGTGCGCGCGAAGGTCGAAAACTCCGCCATGCCCACCGGCTTGCAGGCGAACGGCGGTAGCCCCTTGCGCTGGCGGGTGCGCTGCACGCGGCAGTCGTCCATGCGAAAGCGCAGGGTGTGCTCGTCCACCCATTCGATGGTTTGCGGGTTGACGCGCGCGTACAGGCGGAGCTGGAGAGCCTGCTCCAGCGCGCGCAGCCCGCCGCCCGGCGCAATCTCAAACGTGCGCATGATCCGCTGTGCCTCGGCAGCGGCGAACCGTTCCCAGGCGCGGCGGTCCATCTCCACGGCGACATCCGTACCGAAAGCCTCTTCTAGAGCCAGGAACCAGCTCCCGTCGTGGGCCAGCCAGTTCTTGGCGTACACATCCAGCAGCTTGAGCAGGTCTTCGCGCGAGAGTGAGGCATGTGGGTCCATGCGTGCGGGTGCCCTGACATCCGATCGCCCAACGTTGATTCGAGTATACGAGTTCCTGGCAGGCGCGGCGAATATTGCCCGCCGTGCAGCGCGCTGTCGGCGTTAGAATCGTATAGAAACGGACCGGGCCGCACAATTCGACCTTGACGCTGGCGGCTGACGGGTGTATGATAGCCGCGCACTGGGAAACCGGTGCTGCATCATCCATGTTGCGGGGTAGAGCAGTGGCAGCTCGTCGGGCTCATAACCCGGAGGTCGCAGGTTCGAATCC